>CAJMOM010000073.1:0-7814 GCA_905215005.1 uncultured bacterium
GGCCACGCGGCGGGCAGCGAGCGCCAGGCCGCGAGCACCATCCGAGATAAACGTCGGCATCGAAGCCTTCTCACGAAGGGCATCGAGCGCCGCGTCGCCCAGCTCGGCCAGCCACGCGTTAACGGCACGGCTACGGATATGCGTCTGTGCCACCGAGTCGATCGCCGAATCGGGAATGCGCTCAAGCATTGAGTCCGAGGCATCGGCAAGCGACTCATTAATGCGGTCGGCAAGGTCGGCCCGGACGCGCTCCAGCTGATCAGACAGACGCCGCCAGCTCGCCAACGAGCACACCGCGTCGACCATCATCGCGACCGCGACGATAAACGCGGACAGCCGCACAATCAGCACCGGCAGATGGGCAAGCAGGCCCAACACCGCCGGCTCCACCACGCGGCAAATACACAACGCGCCTAAGCCAAACGCGCAGGCCCAGTACAGACAGATACGTCCGTGCAAGTTAAACGGCAGGTGCGAATAGTCCCAAAAGCGAGCGCCCGTTGTTTTTTCCAACAGCGCGCCTACGCTGTACTCAATCACGCTGCATACGAGCGCCGCGGCGACAAACTGGCTCGAGGCATCCGGAATCCCGCGCAGCAAAAGCCAGCAGGCTATGCCGCCCACACCATAGATAGGACAACACGGCCCCAGCAAAAATCCACTGTTGGCAAATCGTCCGTGATTGAGCATGGCGCAGACCGTCGACTCCCATGCCCAGCCGCAAAACCCGTAAAAGGCAAACGAGAGCACCAGTGCCGAAAGCGGGCAGGCGGCAAGCGTCGCGCCGCCAAGCGCCATATCAATCGCGGTTTCCACCGTCTACCCTCTCCTCTTTTCACTCGATGCTTTGCTCACGCTATCGTCCATCTCGTCCTTGCGCGGTAGGCGGCCGGCAACCGTCTCGCGCAGAGCACACCATTTATCCGCCAGGCACACAATCCATGCCTCACGACACGTCGGCGGCACCGGGACCAGCGGAAACATATGCCGCACGATAATATTCCGCTCGCGCGGCGTCAGCTCAAAATCTTCCTCCGCGCGCGCTAGGGCAAAAAACGGATGACGAAATCCGTGCAGGCGATGGCTCGGATCGGGATCGTGCCAATCGTAGAGAAAGTAATCGTGTAACAGGGCTCCGCGCAGCAGCGAGGCGCGGTCGACCGAGACACCGACGCGGCCCAGGCGCTCGGCAAAGGACAGACTCGCCCGCGCTACCGAAGTCACATGTGCATAGACCGTCACGTCGCCATGCTGGATAAACTCGTGCGTCAGGTCCAAGCGGCCCGCCTGGGCCAGCTGGCGGGCGGCATAGTCGACCTCATGCGCGATTTTCTCGGCACAAACGGCATCGGACATGCTGCCTCCTTCCAGCGGCTCACGGCAACAAGCCACGGCCTGTGCACAATCGATAAAAACATCATGGAACACATCAGTATGGCATCGGACAAAACGTTTTGCCCCACCAGTTGGCGAATTACCGCGCCGCCGTCACATATCAAACGCCAAAATGTGCGAGACTGTCTTGTGCAATTGTGTCGGCCGAGGGAGCGCCGACGCTCGATTCGCCTGGAGTAACCCACAACGATGCTGCTTACGCAAACGACAACGCCCGAGGACGTCAAGGCTCTCGACCGCGCCGAGCTTCCGCTGCTCTGCGGCGAGATCCGTCAGGCAATCCTCGAAAGCTCCGCCGCCGTCGGCGGACACGTTGCCCCCAACTTGGGCGTCGTTGAGCTTACGGTTGCGCTTCATCGCGTATTTAACTCCCCCATCGACAAGATTGTCTTTGACGTTTCGCACCAGACCTACGCCCACAAGGCGCTGACCGGGCGCGCGTACACTTATATCGATCCGGAGCGTTATGGTGAGGCTTCTGGCTTTGCCAATCCCGACGAGTCCGAGCACGACTTGTTCGCCATGGGCCATACCTCCACGTCGGTGAGCCTGGGCTGCGGCCTGGCGCACGCTCGTGACCTGGCGGGCGATACGTACAACGTCATCACCATCATTGGCGACGGATCGCTTTCGGGCGGCCTGGCGTTTGAGGGCTTTAACAATGCCGCCGAACTCGATAGCAACCTGATCATCATCGTCAACGATAACGACCAGTCCATTGCCGAGAACCATGGCGGCCTGTATCACAATCTGGCCGAGCTGCGCGCCAGCAACGGCACCTGTGAGCGCAACGTTTTCCGCGCGATGGGGCTCGACTACCGCTATCTGGACGCCGGTAACGACGTGTTGGCCCTAGTCGACGCGCTGCAGGAACTGCGCGATATCGATCACCCCATCGTGCTGCACGTCTCGACCGCCAAGGGCAAGGGCTTTGAGCCGGCCCAGAGCGACCCCGAACACTGGCATCATGTGGGTCCGTTTGACATGGCAACTGGACGCAAGCTCTGCCCGGGCCATCCGAGCGAGCCTGCGCCGCGCACCTATGCCGACATTACGGGCGAGGCGCTCAGCGCCGCCATCAAGCGCGATCCGCAGGTCGTGGGCATCACGGCCGCCACGCCCTACATCATGGGCTTTACGCCCGAGCTTCGCGCTGCCGCCGGCAAACAGTTCGTCGATGTGGGCATTGCCGAGGAGCATGCCGTAACCTTTGCCACCGCGCTTGCGCGCTCGGGCGCTAAGCCGGTCTTTGGCGTGTACGGTACGTTCCTGCAGCGCGCCTACGACGAACTGTGGCACGACCTGTGCCTCAACGACGCCCCCGCAACCATCCTGCTGTTTGGCGCGTCGATCTTTGGCACCACATCCGAGACACACCTCTCGTTCTTTGATATTTCTATGCTGGGCGGACTTCCCAACATGCGCTACCTGGCACCGGCCTGCATGGAGGAATATCTGTCCATGCTGAGCTGGTCGCTCGACCACCGCGAGCATCCCGTAGCGATCCGCGTACCGGGCATCGGCCTGGTGAGCCGTCCCGACCTTGCGCCTGCCGAGGGCGCCGATTACGGCGCCGTTCGCTACAACGTGGTGCGCCAGGGTCGCGACGTTGCCGTGCTCGCGCTTGGCGATTTCTTTGAGCTGGGCGAGCGCGTGGCAAACCGCTTGGCTGCCGAGTACGGTATCGAGGCCACGCTCGTCAACCCGCGCTTTGCAACCGAGCTTGACCGTGAGTTCCTCGACAGTCTTGCCGCCGAGCATCGCGTTGTCGTCACCCTCGAGGACGGCATCTTGGACGGTGGCTGGGGCGAGCGCGTCGCGTGCTATCTGGCCTGCACGCCTGTGCGCACGCGCACCTTCGGCATCGCCAAGGGCTTCCCCGACCGCTACGACCCCAACGAGCTGCTCGCTCAGAACGGCATGACGGTCGAGAACATGGCCGCCGAAGCCGTGAGGCTACTCAACGAGTAAGAAAACCTCCGCAAAGGGAAGCATCCCTGCGGAGGTTTTTATTTTTACGAGCTCAACTTTCTCGATCTGTAACATCTAGGGCCCGAATTCCCGTCTAACTGTTACAGATCTAGATAAGACGTCGTAGTCCCAGACCTTTGTCTCAATCTGTAACAGATAGAGACCTTTTGGCCGTCCAGATGTTACAGATTGAGACATTCGAATTCCCCTGAAGAGAAAATCTCGATCTGTAACAGTTAGAACCCATTTCCTCGTCTACCTGTTACAGATTGAGACAAAACAGCGAGGCAGGCCGCCACATCTGCAAGAACCACCACAAAGGTGCCTGTCCCTTTTTGGTAGGTAGAATAACCCATAAGGTAAGTATGTTTCTGAGTTATTTCGTGTTGACCCATTTGAGCGCGATAGGGTATAACTCTACTCAACCGCTAGGGATTTTATTGAGAAAGGTGTTCTCCTATGAGCAAGAACCTCTCCCAGCAGGTCGTTCTCGACCGCCGCGGCTTCGTCGCCGCCACCTTCGCAACCGTCGCCGGCCTTGGTCTTGCCGGCTGCTCGGGCGGCAAGACGTCCGAGCGCCGAGGCCGACAAGGGTTCCGCCGCCGGCTCCTCCAAGGGCTCCGAGGATACCGAGGTTTCCGCCACGCTCGACGCTAAGGCATTCGACAAGCTCGTCGACAACGGCCCCAAAGCCGACGACGATGCCATCGCCGCCAGCACCTGGGCCACGGCCGTCAAGGACGCCGGCGTCTTTAAGATCGGTGGCGTCCAGACTTCCACGCTCTTCTCCCTCCTCAACGAGAAAGACGGTCAGACCCGCGGCTTCGACGCCGGTATCGCACAGCTCTTGTCCAACTACATCCTGGGCGAGAACAAGGTCGAGATCACCCAGGTGACCTCGGACACGCGCGAGTCCGTCCTGCAGAACGGCCAGGTCGACGCTGTCTTTGCCACCTACACCATCACTGACGAGCGCAAGAAGCTCGTCTCCTTCGCCGGCCCCTATTACTACACGCAGCAGGCCATCCTGGTGCTCGCCGATAACGACGACATCAAGAGCGTCGACGACTTGGCCGACAAGAACGTCGCCGTCCAGTCCGGCTCCAACGGCCCCGCCATCCTGGAGGAGTTCGCTCCCAAGGCCAGCCAGCAGGAGTTCAAGACCGACGAGGAGGCCCGCCAGGCACTCCAGCAGGGCCGCGTTGACGCCTACGTCATCGATAACAACATGCAGCAGAGCGCCCTGGTCCGCGAGCCCGGTAAGTACAAGATCGCCGGCAAGCCCTTCGGCAGCAAGGAGCCCTATGGCATCGGCCTGCCGCTCGATTCCGACGGTGTCGCCTTTGTCAACGACTTCCTTAAGAAGATTGAGGACGATGGCACCTGGACCGAGCTGTGGCAGATCTGCATCGGCGACCGTACGGGCGACACCAACGTTCCCGAGCTGCCCGAGATCGGGGCTTAGGCAGCGAGCCTGGTAACGGCCGCAACGAAACCATATGGAAACGCATGATGCGCTTTATTGCGGTAAACTGTTTCCTCACTGAGTTGTCGGGGCTTCCGTACACACGGGAGCCCCTTTCCTTATCGGCAGGAGGTCCGCATGAGTCTCTCCGAACTCTGGTCGCTCTATGGCCAGAACTATATCGACGCGCTGCTAGCGACCTGGGGCATGACGCTTGAGTCGTTTGCCATCGCCATGGTGCTGGCCGTCGCCGTCACCGTGATGCGCGTGTCGCCGCTCAAGCCGCTGCGCGTCTTTGGCGACCTGTATGTCCAGGTCTTCCGTAACATCCCCGGCATCGCGCTGCTTATCATCGTCGTCTACGCGCTGCCGCCGCTCAAAGTCGTCCTGCCCTACCGCACCTGCGTTATCGTCGCCACGGTCCTTTTGGGCTCGGCCTTTGGTTCCGAAAACTTTATGAGCGGCATAAACACCGTCGGCGTCGGTCAGGTCGAAGCCGCACGTTCACTCGGCATGAGCTTTAACCGCATCCTCGCCAAGATCGTGATTCCGCAGGCGCTGCGCTCGAGTGTGCTGCCCATGACCAACCTCTTTATCGCCGTCATGCTCACTACCGCGCTCGGCAGCCAGGTGCCGCTTAAACCGCAGGAGCTCACCGGCGTGGTGAGCTACATCAACACGCGCTCGCTCGGCGGCGTCGCCGCGTTCTTTATCTCGGCGCTCGGCTACCTGGGCACAGCCTTTGTGATGAGCCACATTGGCAACTACATCGATAAGAAGGTGAGGATCCTCCGATGAGCAAGCACTCCACCTCCGCGCTCACCATGCGCGACGCGCTCTACGAGGCTCCCGGCCCCAAGATGCGCGCCAAGATTCGCATCGGCACCGCCATCTCGCTTGTTGCCGTCGCCACACTCGTCGTCCTGGTACTGCAGCGCTTTTATGTGACCGGCCAGCTTTCGGTCCACTATTGGTATTTCTTTACGCACCTCACCACCTGGAAGTTCCTGCTTGCCGGCTTTGAGGGCACCGTTAAAGTCGCACTCACCGCCGGTGTCATTGCGCTGGTACTGGGCTTAGCCCTTATGCTCGGCCGCACCAGCGGCATCAAGCCGCTGCAGCTGGTCTGCCGCGTGCTCACCGATTTCTTCCGCGGTGTGCCGAGTCTGCTGTTCATCTACTTCTTCTTTTTGGTGCTGCCCCAGTACAAGATCGCGCTACCGTCGTTTTGGATGCTCACGCTTCCCGTCGCGCTCGCTGCCGCCGGCGTGCTGGCCGAGATCTTCCGTGCCGGCGTCAATGCCGTGCCGCGCGGCCAGGTCGAGGCCGCCCAGGCGCTCGGTCTCTCCAAGGCTAAAATCACCTTTAAAATCGTGTTGCCGCAGGCTATTCGGTTTATCATTCCGTCGTTGATTTCGCAGCTCGTGGTCGTAGTCAAAGACACCACCGTCGCCTATGTGGTGAGCTACCCCGACCTCATGCAAAATGCCCGCGTGCTCATTACCAACTACGACGCCCTCGTGTCGGTCTACCTGGTTATCGCGGTCATCTACATCCTCATCAACGTCGCGATCAACAAGGCCGCTGTCTATGTTTCGCACAAGACCGGCGCGACCATCATCCGCTAACGCTTTACCATTTCGAGTCATAAGGAGCCGAGCACCATGGCACAGAGCACCTCTTCCACCGGCAATCAGCCGCTGATCGAGCTCAGACACGTCGATAAGCACTATGGCGATCTGCACGTCCTCAACGACATCAATCTCTCGGTCGACCGCGGCGAGGTCGTCGTTGTGATCGGTCCCTCGGGCTCGGGCAAGTCGACCATGTGCCGCACCATCAACCGCCTGGAAACTATCGACTCGGGCGAGATCCTCATCGAGGGCGAGCCCCTGCCGCAGGAAGGCAAGGACCTTGCCCGCATGCGCGCCGAACTGGGCATGGTGTTTCAGCAGTTCAACCTGTTTGCACATATGACGGTACTGCAGAACGTCATGCTGGGACCGGTCGACGTGCTGGGCGTGTCCAAGGAGGAAGCTCGTGAGCGCGCTATGGACCTGCTGGGCCGCGTGGGCGTTGCCGAGCAGGCCGATAAGGTGCCCGCACAGCTTTCGGGCGGCCAACAGCAGCGCGTAGCCATCGCCCGCTCGCTTGCCATGCAACCCAAGGCCATGCTTTTTGACGAGCCCACGAGCGCCCTTGACCCCGAGATGATCAACGAGGTGCTCGAGGTCATGGTCCGTCTAGCCCAGCAGGGCATGACGATGATCGTCATCACGCACGAGATGAACTTCGCCCGCCGCGTGGCCGACCGCGTCGTGTTTATGGCCGACGGCCAGATCGTGGAAACCGGCACGCCCGACGAGTTCTTCGACCACCCCCAGACCAAGCGCGCCCAGGACTTCCTCAACTCCATCAAGGGCCACTAACCCAATTGCCACGCGGGCAAATTCATCAGTAACGTTTGCCCCGCGCCACCCCAGCACCATGTCCACCCGGATTCGAAAGCCGCAACCATGATCGGAACCCGCACCTCATCGTCCTACACCCCGCATGTCGACGTCGCCCCCGCCGACCGTCCGCTCATCCTCGTCGCGCCGCGCTGGGAAGAGGCAAAGCCGTTTTTAAGCGAGACGCTCTCCCCCAACGAGGAAATCGCAAGCGTCTTTGTCGATGCCATCCTTGCCGCCGGCGGCCTGCCGCTGCAGATGTCCATCACCGAGGACATTGAGGTCATTCGTCATTACGTGGAAATCGCCGACGGTATCGCTATTCCCGGCGGCCCCGATGTCAATCCCAAACGTTGGGGCGATGATCGACCCTACGACCCCACCCTCTGCTGCGAGATCCGCGATAGTTTTGAGTTTAAGCTGGTCGACGAGGTGCTCCGCGCCAAAAAGCCGCTCTTTACCACCTGCCGCGGCACGCAGCTGCTCAACGTCGCCACTGGCGGCACCCTGTGCATGGACGTGCCGAGCCTGGG
>CAJMOM010000074.1:0-7793 GCA_905215005.1 uncultured bacterium
CTGAACGACTTTGCGAAGCAACCGGAGTGAAGATAAAGCCCGGCCCGCCCGCGAAGCGCCACAAAGACCGCAGGGACGGGAGCAGCTATACTACTCTCAGTAGTTAAGGGTCGCGGATCCGCCGCGTCACCGCTCTCAACAGGAGGTCTTTGTTTATGGCAGATCAAAAGCCGGTTGTCGGGATCATCATGGGTTCCAAGTCCGATCTGGGCGTTATGGAAGGCTGCACCGCCGAGCTCGAGGCGCTGGGTGTGCCCTATGAGCTCGTGATCGCGAGCGCACACCGCACGCCGGCGAAGGTCCACGAGTGGGCTTCGACTGCTGCTGATCGCGGTATCAAAGTGATTATCGCCGCCGCCGGCAAGGCCGCTCACCTGGGTGGTGTCGTTGCTGCCTTTACGCCGCTGCCGGTTATCGGTGTGCCTATGAAGACGAGTGACCTGGGCGGTATGGATTCGCTGCTGTCGATGGTGCAGATGCCTTCGGGTGTGCCCGTGGCCTGCGTTGCCATCAACGGTGCCAAGAACGCCGCCATTTACGCCACGCAGATTCTGGGCGCATGCGACCCCGAGTGCCGCAAGGTTATCGAGAAGATGAAGCAGGAGATGGCCGACGCCTAGGCGTTCCGCCGTTTCACCGCAGTATAAGGAGAGCCATGTCCGACTATCAGGGAAAACGATTCAAGGCTTCTCAGATTCCCGATCCGTCGAAGCCGGGTGCTGCCCGTGCGGCACAGCAGGGTCGGACATCCTCTCCTCAGCAGCAGCGCGTGCCGCGTCCCGTGACACCGGCGACGCATCGTCGACAGGACGCGCCGGCCGCATATCGTCCTTCGTCTTATAGCACCGCTAAAAAACCGCCCCGGTCTTCATCGCATGCCACGCCGTCGGATTACACCGAGCCGCCGCGTAAGAAGCGCCGCTCCATCATTCCCATCTTGCTCATCATCGTGGGCATCGGTCTGATTGTCGCCGCTGCCGCTATCTTTATTAATGCTCAGATTGGCTATAAGCAGGCGAGCGAGTCGTATCAGAAAATCGAGAAGCAATATGTAAGCGATAAGGACGCCAGCGGCGTGCCGACTATCGACTTCGATGCGCTTGCTCAGACAAACCCCGAGATTGTGGGTTGGATTTATGTGCCGGGAACCAACATCAACTATCCCGTGGTGCAGACCAACAACAACTCCAAATACCTCAACACGCTGTTCGACGGTACGGCCAATGCATCTGGGGCCATTTTCCTGGATAGCGATGACACCGCGCCGGGAATGGTGGATCAGCAGACTACGATCTATGGTCACCACATGAACGACGGATCGATGTTCAATGTGATCTCGGACACGACCGATCAGGCGACGTTCGACAGCATAGAGTACGTGTATTACATCACGCGCGACGCCACCTATAAGCTGCGTCCGCTGGCGACCAAAGTGGTCGAGGACACGTATGCCAAGGCGCGCACGCCCAATTTTGAGGGCGACGACGGGCTCAAGAACTACCTGTCCGAGATGCTCGACGGTGCCTCTGCCGTGGCAAGCGATGCGACCGACCGTGTTGCCTCGGCAACTAAGGTTGTAACGCTTGTGACCTGTCGCTCACTGTCATTTAGCAACACGCGCGCCGTCATGGTGCTCACGCCGGTTGAGGAATAGATAATGGGCTACTCAATGACGGTGAAAGGGGAAATGATGCTCGAGAATGGTAAAACGATGCCTTCGATTGATGCTTGGCTGCGCGAGGCCAAGGCCGATGCTTCGGCGGCAGGCTGTGGGATGTATCTGACGCATAACGGTGTGGTGCGCGCGACGCCCAAGTCCGAGGTCCGCGGGATCAAAACCGATGGCGTAGCTCCCGGGCGCAGGGTGGGCGGCATGGTGTTCGGCTTCGATGCTCAGAAGGTGCAGGCTGCTATCGAGGCCACGCGCGCGATGCCGGGTATCGGCTATGTGCGCGTGTGGCTGGCAAGCGGCGAGCTTGCCGTAGGTGATGACATCATGCTCGTGCTCATCGGCGGGGACATTCGCCCGCACGTGGTCGATGCGCTGCAGGCGCTCGTTGGCACCATCAAGAATGAATGCGTGAGTGAGGTCGAGCGCGAGGTGTAGAGGCTTGCGTCGATAGAAGACTCGTTTATAAAAATGCCCGCCGGTACGTGTGATACCGGCGGGCATTTTGCGTTTTGGGCGCGGTGGGCGCTACACGCGCGTCGCATCCTTGGGGCTCATGGTCATGCTCTGGAAGCGGTTTTCCATGTACTCGTTATCGAAGTGTTCTCCGTAGAACTGTGCGACGGGAATGTCCGGCTCCGTGCCGTTAACGCGCTGGTACCAGTAGTCGAGCGACTGCAGTGTCATAACGCCGTCGACCAGCATGATAACGGTAAAGATGACGGTGGCCGAGTAGCGGCTCTTCCAGGGGATCATGTTGATAAGCTTAAGCAGCCTCGGCAGCAGCAGCTTGATCCAGATGAGGCCGCCCAGGCCCCACAGGCAGGCGAAGCCCGTGCAGGTGCGTCCGCCCGTGAGGACCACGAGCGGGTCGGGCATGCCGAACAGCGTTATATGCGAGTAGCTCCACGAGACCACGCCAAACGCGGTCTGCATAAACCAGCCCGCGAACACCTCAAAGCTGGCGCCGAGCAGGGCGCTCACTAGGAAAATGATGATGGGGTTCTTTTTATAGAAGCGGTTGAGCACCATGGTCATGAGTACGGCACCAAAGCCATAGATGGGGCTGAAGGGGCCAAACAGCATGCCGGCGCGGTCCTGGTAGACGCCTGGATCGACGACCGTCATGTGCCAGATGTCCTCGGCGATCAGGCCGAGCACGCAGCAGACGAGGAATACCCAGAACAGGTTGAAGTAGTTGAGCTTGATGTAGCCCTCGCCGGTTTCGTCGCGGCCGAGCATGCCCTCGGCGGCGGCATCGCGGTCGAGCATCTCCTGCAGGCGGCGCTGCAGTTCGCGCTCCTGGCGAAGCGTAGGATCGACGGTGGCTGAAAGCGCGATGAGGATACCGAGCTGAATAGCGGGACGAAGCAAGAAGAGCCCGATACCCTGGAGCATCACGTCGACCAAAAGCTCGACGACGGTGAATGCAATAAGGATGTAGGACAGGCGGGCGGCGTTGCGGCGCTGATTTTTGATAAGGTCCAGGCCAAAAATGATCAGGATGACGGCACTTGCCGCAGAGAGCATGATGCCGGCGACGATAAGGCCGACCGCGACGAGCGTGTTGTCGCCGAGCTTGGCGGCGGCGTTGCCGTTGATGAGCGCGGTGATGACCTGCCACATAAAGGCGCCGACCGAAGGGAGCGTGCCCACGCCGGACAGGATGCACAGGACGGCGTACACCTTAATGATGAGGGGGATCTTCTTGACCTCCGTGGCGCTGGGGACGCTGGGGTCGAGTTCGTTTCGATCCATACATAACCTTTCTCGTTTTGCTGTAGGTACAAGGATACGCCGCCGACCTGCCAAAAGACAGGACGAACGTCCCAATTGCAACAATGCAAGCCCCAACGGCGGGCGAGACGCGTCGCAACGGAAGTATGCGGGATCGTCGGCCCCGAGGCGGTTGCCCAATAAAATGTTTGGCTGCAAAACGGATTATAAGCTCGGTGGGCTTTTAAAAAGCGCTGTTCATGCGCGGGAGTGCTTGTCTTGCCGTGCGTATAATAGGGCAGGTAACGCCAAATAACGAGGCTCTGAGGGGATGCCATGTCTCAAGAAACCATCCGCGCGGCCGAGCGTGCCGCGGGACAGGTGAAGACCATGTCGACGTATGATCCGGACTCCGACCAGCTGCATGAGGAATGCGGCATTTTTGGTGTGTGGGCACCCGATCGCGATGTGGCTCGACTGACGTACTTTGGTCTGCGCGCGCTGCAGCATCGCGGCCAGGAATCGGCGGGAATCGCCGTGGGTGATGACGGCACGGTTATGGTCCGCAAAGATCTGGGCCTGCTCGACCGCGTGTTCTCCAACGCCGACCTGTCGACGCTCTCCGGCCAGCTGGCCGTGGGCCACGTGCGCTATGGCACCGCCGGCGCCAAGAGCTGGGAAGCCTCGCAGCCGCATCTCTCTACCATCAATAGCGTCATTATCGCGCTCGCGCACAACGGTACTCTGGTCAACACCGACGAGCTGCGCCGCCAGCTGATCGAGCTGGGCGTGCCGTTCCTCTCCAATTCGGATTCCGAGGTCGCGACCAAGCTTATCGGCTACTTTACTCAGCGTACAGGCCATCTGCGCGAGGGCATTCGCAAGACCATGGAGCTCGTGCGCGGCGGCTACGCCATGACGCTCATCAACGAGCAGGCGCTCTACGCATTCCGCGATCCGCACGGCATTCGTCCGCTGGTGCTGGGCAAGCTGGTGGACGAGGGTCTGGACCAGGCCGATGCCGCTTCTGTTTCGCAGCTGCCCTCGCAAGACGGTGCCTCGACGGTCGACTCCGCCGTCCATGTCACGCGCGCCGGCGGCTGGGTCGTTGCCTCCGAGACGTGCGCGCTCGACATCGTGGGTGCCGAGTACGTCCGTGACGTCCGTCCCGGCGAGATTTTGCGCATCAGCGCCGAGGGTCTGGTGTCCGAGCAGGGCGTGCCTGCAGCCGAAGAGCCCGCCAACTGCATCTTTGAGCAGGTCTACTTTGCCCGCCCCGACTCCATCATGAACGGCAAGAGCGTCTATGCCTGCCGTTACGACATGGGCCGTCAGCTGGCACACGAAGAGCCCGTCGAGGCCGACCTGGTCATCGGCGTGCCCGACTCCGGCCTGCCGCCTGCGGAGGGCTATTCGCACGAGAGCGGCATTCCCTTTGGCGAGGGCCTCATCAAGAACCGTTACGTGGGCCGTACGTTTATCGAGCCTACGCAGGAGTTGCGCGCCATGGGCGTGCGCATGAAGCTTAACCCGCTGCGCGACAACATCGAGGGCAAGCGCCTGGTCGTCATCGACGACTCCATCGTGCGCGGCACCACCATGGTGCAGCTCGTCAAGATGCTGCGCAACGCCGGTGCCAAGGAGATTCATATCCGCATCAACTCGCCCGAGGTCATCTGGCCGTGCTTCTACGGTATCGATACCGACGTGCAGTCGCAGCTTATCAGCGCCAACAAGACAGTCGACGAGATTTGCGAGTACATCGGCGCCGATTCGCTGGCCTTCCTTTCGGTCGAGGGCCTGCTTAAGGTCATGCCCAAGGGCGGTTACTGCGATGCGTGCTTTACCGGCCGCTACCCCGTGGCGATTCCCGAGAGCTTTGGCCGCGATAAGTTCATGGAGGGCTTTAAGCCCCGCAACCTGGATAAGCCGCTGCACTTTGACGACGACGCCGTGGTCGAGAAATACGACGACCGCAGCTGGGAAGAGGAGCACGGCGAGGCCTAAAACCTGCCATTTAGGGACAGGTTTATTTTGGCAGGTTTTATCTGCTGTTTTGTTGATATGACGGCGCGCGTTGTTATGGCGCGTGCCGAAATGAACGCAACTATGAGCACCGTTTGGCACCCGCGCGGCGCCACGGTAGTGGGAGAGGAAGGCTCAGATGAGCGACAGCAAGCATGTGACGTACGAGGACGCCGGCGTCGATACCGCCGAGGGCGGCCGCGCCGTCGACGCGATTAAGCAGATGGTCAAGGACACCAATCGCCCCGAGGTTATCGGCGGCATCGGCGGCTTCGGTGGCCTGTTCTCGGCCGCCGCGCTTAAGGATATGGAAGACCCGATTCTGATTAGCGGTACCGACGGCGTGGGCACCAAGCTCGTGCTCGCCCAGATCATGGACCGTCACGAGACGGTGGGCCAGGACCTGGTCGCCATGTGCGTCAACGACATTCTGGCTTCGGGCGCCGAGCCGCTGTTCTTCCTGGACTACGTTGCCATCGGTCATATCGAGGCCGAGCACATGGCAAAGATCATCAAGGGCGTGGCCGATGGCTGTAAGCTCGCGGGCTGCGCACTCGTGGGCGGTGAGATGGCCGAGCACCCCGGCGTCATGGCTCCTGCCGACTACGACCTTGCCGGATTTACCGTGGGCGTCGTCGACCGTCCCAAGATGCTCGACCCCGCAAACGTCCGCCCAGGCGATGTGATCCTGGGCCTGCCTTCCACCGGCGTGCACTCCAACGGCTTCTCCCTCGTGCGCAAGGCCCTGTTCGAGCAGGCCGGCTATACCGTCGACACTATGCTCCCCGAACTCGGCGGAGCCAAGCTCGGCGACGTGCTGCTCACCCCGACCAAGATCTACGTCAAGACGCTCAAGCCCCTGTTCAAGGCAGGCGTCGTCAAGGGCGTCGCCCACATCACCGGCGGCGGTTTCATCGAGAACATCCCCCGTATGATCCCCGACGGCCTCGCCGCCGACATCACGCTCGGATCCTGGCCCGTCCTTCCCATCTTCGACGTCCTGGAACGCGCCGGCGACATCGACCACAAGGAGATGTACAACATCTTCAACATGGGCATCGGCATGGTGCTCGCCGTCTCCGCCGAACGCGCCGACGAGACGCTCGCCCTGCTCAAGGACAACGGCGAAGCCGGATATGCGATCGGTACGATCGTCCCCGACACCGACGGCACGCAGATCACGCTGAAGTAAGCATCCACTCCCGCACTCCCCACTGATGGCGAGTGCGGTCACAAGCGAATCCGGGGGTGGCCGGCAAGCCCCCCCCAGTCCGTCTGCAACGGACAGCCCCGCCAGCGGGGCCTGAAGAAAGGACACATCATGGGTCAGAAAGTCTTGGTCATCGGCTCGGGCGCACGCGAACACGCCATCGCGCACGCGCTGCTGCGCGGCGACAGCGTCAGCGAAGTCACCGTCGCCTCCGGCAACCCCGGCATGGAACTGGACGGCATCCGCACCACCCAAATCAACGAATCAAACCACGCCGCCTTCATCAGCTTCATGCAGCACAACCAGTACGACTGGGCGTTCGTCGGCCCTGAAGTCCCCCTGATCGAAGGACTCGTCGACGACTTCGCCGCGGCCGGCATCAAGGCCTTCGGCCCCAACAAGGCCGCCGCCCAGATCGAAGGCTCCAAAGACTTCGCCAAGCAGCTGATGGCCCGCCACAACATCCCCACCGCCCAATACCGCACCTTCGACAACCTCGAAGACTCCGTCGCCTACGTGCGCGAACACGGCGCCCCCATCGTCGTCAAGGCCGACGGACTCGCCGCCGGCAAGGGTGTCACCGTCGCCATGGACGTCGACACCGCCATCACCGCTCTCGACGACATCTTCATCGACCACCGCTTCGGCAAGGCCGGTGCCAAGGTCGTCATCGAAGACTTCCTCGAAGGCCAGGAATTCTCCCTCATGAGCTTCGTCCGCGGCACCGAATTCTGGCCCATGCCCATCTCCCAGGACCACAAGCGCGCCTACGACAACGACGAAGGACCCAACACCGGCGGCATGGGCGCCTACAGCCCCGCCCCCATCCTGCCCTACGACCAGGCCGAAGCCATGGCCGACATGGTCATCCGTCCCATCCTGGCCGCGCTTGCCAGGGACGGCCATCCCTTCGTGGGCGTGCTCTATGCCGGTCTGATGATGACCGGGAACGGCCCCAAGGTGCTGGAATACAACACCCGTTTCGGTGACCCCGAATGCCAGCCCCTGCTGATGCGCCTGGAAGGCGATCTGGTGCAGATCATGCTGGACTGCATCGAGGGCATGCAGAGTGAAAAAGGAAAATACCTGGTTCTGTCCGTGGAAAACAACGGAAGCATTCCGGGACTGGCAGATGAAGACGTGATTGAGACCACCTGCCTGGTATCGAAGGAT
>CAJMOM010000075.1:0-7686 GCA_905215005.1 uncultured bacterium
CACGCCCGAGGTTCCGCCGAAGGCAAAGTGATTGGGGGTTTTAAAGGCCACGATGGCGAACGCCGTGAGGATCAGGCCCAGATTGAGCTCGGCAAAAAAGCGCGGAAAGTCTGGCTCCTGGCTGCGCTTGCGGCCGGCGCGCTCGCCACGTTCGATATCCTCGCGACCGACGACGCGCTCCATCGGCACCACCGGAGGACGATGCACCTCCTCGGCGGCACGCGACGCCGCCTCTGCCGCAACGGCTTCAATCGCCCATGCCTTGCTTTCGGTCTCGTGTTCGTCGGCCATTACGGCAACCCCTCGTTAACAATTTGGAAACAATGCGCCCATTAGGGTAACGCGGAACGCGAAGATTGCAACCCTTAGTTAGACGAGCGGTATGACTGCATCGATGGCATATAGAAAACGGTCGCCCGCACTTTTGCTTGCGCGGTCGACCGTTTGGCGTTTTCGCAGGTAAAACCTATCAAAACAAATCTATTTTATTTGGGAGGTTACTCGTGCTGGCTGGTGCGGTGCTCGTACTCCTCGGGGGTGATGACATCCTCGATGCGCAGGTTGACGCCTGCCACCTCAAGGCCGGTCATCGCGGCCAGACGCTCGGTGACGCGCGCCTTAACGTCGTCAAAGATCGCAGGCGCATAGGCGCCATACTCGATGATGACCGAGATGTTGACGACCACGCGGTTGTCGTCGGTGACCTCGACCGTCACGCCCTTGGTCAGGTTCTCGGCACCAAACTGCTCCTGCACAAAGTGCATAAGGTTACCCTTCATGCCCAGAACGTGCGGCACCTCGCGGGTGGCCATGGCGACGATCTTCTCGATCACGCCGTTGGAATAGGTCAGCGAGTCCTCGGACTCGTCCGCCTCCTCGTCCATCTCCTCATTGTCCTCGTCCGCATCGGCCTCGGCTTCGACGAGCGCCTCGTCCTCGAGCGTCACGTCCCCGGCATCGACGACGGTCTCGTTCGCCTCGAGCTCGGTATCGGCCACATCGACCTTCGTGTTAAAAGCCATGGTTCCTCCTTATGCCTGCCGCGAGTGCGACAGTCGAATACATATTAGCGGCCGCTAAACAGACGGCCGAAGAAGTTGACGATACCGTTTTCGCCGTCGCGAATTTGGCCGATCACAGCGCCGATCAGCACGAAGAATGCAATGACGAGCGTGTCCCACAGGCCCAACGTGAGCACCAACACGGCGAGGATAAAGCCAGCGACGGCGCCAAGCGTGGTGTTGGGATGACGCACGGCATAGCTCCAGATGGCAGCGCCCGTACCCTTGATGAGACCCATAGCCTCGTCAAAATCCGCGGCTGCCGCGTCTTGTAACTCGGTTGCCTCTGCTTTGGAATCAACAGGTTCGTTCGCCGGCGTGGCGCTCTGGTCAATCGTCAGGCGCGGCGTACGAGCGGTCTTGTCTTGATTGGTATCACTCACCGGAAACCTCCACGGTCTGGACGGTAGTCTTGGACGGCAAAAAACGGACGCGCGTGGTCGTACCCGGCGTGCCGAGCATGGTGTCGCAAGCTTCCTCGATGCGCTGCTGCATCGCGGTAGCCAGAGATGCCACGTCCTTATCGTCAAGCGCGATAGCCTCGACCTTAAAACGGACGTGCGAATCGTCGGAACCTTGGACGCGGGCCTCGACATGCTCGATCATCACGCGATCGTCGCGCTCTGCCGCAGTGCGAGCGCACGAAGAAAGCGCCGCGAGCGTGACCTCGATATTGCGCTCCCCCGCCGGATGCACACAGGACGGCTCGCGACGAGCAAACATCAGGCGGAAGAAGCTTACCAGCACGCCGATCGCCACAACTCCGCCGCATGCCGTCACGACAATGCGCGGCATGGGGTCGCGCATCAGCAGCATAAAGCGATACGTATACGGCCCCCAAAACTGGCAGACAAGCGTACCCAGCGCCACGATGGTGGCGGCAAGATACACGATCGCTAGGGCTCGTTTGAGTACGCGCACGCGGCGCTCCCTTCAAATCTCGGCTCTCGAAATGCAAAACGGTTCGCACCATTATAAAAGAGCCGGGTCCGGTGCTCTACGCACGCGGATCCGGCTCATCTATTCCACGAGGCTTGCATGCTCGCTTCATTATGCCCAGATATGCACTGCTCAATCCGTGCAGGCGCTACTCCTCCTCGAGGGCAGCGATGACCTCGTCGGTCATGTCCATGGTGCTGTAAACATCCTGGACGTCGTCGAGCTCCTCAAGACGGTCGATGAGGCGCTGAACCTTCTTGGCGTCGGCGCCGGAGACCTCGGTCGGGGTGGTCGGGACCATGGTGGTCTCGGAGCCCTTGACCTGGACGCCCTGCTCCTCGAGCGCCTTGGAGACAGCCATGACCTCGTTGGCAGCGGTCCAGACGATCCACTCCTCGCCGGCGTCCTCGTAGTCCTCGCCGCCGGCCTCGGCGATGGCCATCATGAACTCATCCTCGTCACCGGCAGCACCGTTGGCGATCATGGTCTCCTTCTTGGCGTTCTCGTCCAGGATCTCCTTGGCGACGACGATCTGGCCCTTGCGCTCAAACTGGAAGGCGACGGAGCCGGAGGTGCCCAGGTTGCCACCAGCGTGGGAGAAGGCGGAACGGACATCAGCGGCGGTACGGTTGCGGTTGTCGGTCAGGCAGTCGACGTAGACGGCGACACCGGCGGGACCGTAGCCCTCGTACACGATGTTCTCGTAGACGGCAGCGTCGGCACCCGAACCAAAAGCCTTGTCGATAGCGGACTTGATCTTGTCCTTAGGCATGGACTGAGCCTTGGCCTTGGCAACGGCAGCGGCGAGGCTGGCGTTGTTCTCGGGCAGCGGGTCACCGCCGAGACGGGCAGCAACGGTGATGTTGCGGCTGAGCTTGGAGAAGAGGGCGGAACGCTTGGCGTCCTGCGCGCCCTTACGATGCTTGGTTGTGGCCCACTTAGAGTGTCCGGACATACGTGTCTCCTATCGGTTTCGACCTAAAGCCCAGCGCAGATGCTCGGGCAATATAAACAAACGTCGTTATGATATACCTACTGGCCTGCGAGATAAACCCCAAAATGAAGGCGTCGTGATGATGTCCCCTTTGGTGCAAAGAAACCTGGCCCTCAATGCACCAAATTAGAACCAGAAGAAGTCGCTGCGGGTGACGGTGGCGCCGATGGCGAAGGGCATGCAGGCGATGACCGGATACAGGTAGCGCATGTAAGTCGAGCCGTTGCACGGGCCAATCAGGCACACAGCGAGCACGCCCAACAGCGGCACCCAGATCGCCAGCGCACGCCATGAATGACGACGCAGCAAGTAGACCACCACGGCGATCATGATCCACACATAGGTGGCCGAGCTCATGGTGAGCGAGATAAAGGGAACACGCTGCACCGCCACACGGTATAGGTTGATCAGATGGTCACACCAGCGCACCACGTTGCTGTCAACCGGATGGAAGTCGAAGTACTTGAGGTTGTCGGGACGCGCCATGATCTCGGCACTACGCGCCGTGCTGTAGACCAAGGCATCGCGCGCGCTCGGATAAAAATAACCATAGTAGTTATTGATAAGCGCCGAAATATAGCACTCGGGATCCTTCTTAAACATCTGAGCCCATACCTCAAAATAGGCATCGATGTCCTCCTGCGAGGCGTACTCGTTAAAGCAGTTCTTGACGGCATCGGACTTGTCGGGGTTGTAGCGGCGGCCCAGGTTCTCGTACTTGAGTACGCGATCGATCACGGCACGCTCTTCGTCGGTCACCGAACCGTCGCAAGGAGCCTCCACGATGGTGCCGTCCTCCTTAACCGTAGGGTTGACGCCCGAGTTGAGGCCGTCGTGCTTTTGGACGAAACGAGCCGTCTGCTGGAACGGAATCGAGAGGATTTCGCGCTTGGAACCAGGCGTGATATCGTGCGCCGGCATAAAGACCTTGGTGAAGTACATATTAGAGGCAAGGCAGAGCGCGAGCACCGCGAGAACGCCAACCCAGCGGAAACGCGGGATGGCGCCCGAAGGCGCAGCACCAGTCTGCTTGGCTGCACGACGAGCCACATGCACGTCCCATACGCAAAACGCCGCCGCGATTACGCATGCCGCCAGGGGAAACACCAGGCCGCCGTTGCGCAGAAACGTGGAACCCATGGCGCCCAGAGCGAGCAGCAGCCAGTCGTGGCACGCAAAGAGCACGGGGGTTTTCTCGCCCGCTCGCTCGACATTGGCATCACGACGGGGCAAGCCACATGCCACGAGCTTGACGGTCTGTACCAGCAGCACCAAGAACGCATCGGCAAAGAGCACGTCTTTGGTGAGCAACGCCGCGTAGTTAGAGAACATCGGCATAAACGCAAAGAACAGCAGGATCGCACCGCGAACCGGCAGGCTCACGCCCAGTTTGCGCAGCGACGAAATGGAATAGGCCATGCAGGCAGCCGTGATGACAAATTGAGCGCAGGTATAGATGGCAAGACCTGCGTTGGCGCTGTTGAACAGTGAAAGCCCCAGCTGGACGCACGAGCCGATAATGGCCGTGTGCACTACGGGATGATGCCCGTTGAGCAGCACGTTGGGGTTGAGTAGGCGCAGGTAGTCGCTCGTGCCGTTGGGATAGTTGAACCACTGGCGAATCTGCGCGCCCGTATCTCCCATAAAAAGGCCGGGCAACGAAGCGACGAGCGTGGGCGCCCAGGCGATCATAAGCACCAGGAAGGGCCCGGCAAAGGGATGGACCGAGAGCACGGCGTGAGTCACACGCCATACGCGGCCAAAGTGCGCTTCGGAAAACGGGATGCGCCGAGAGCTCAGCCAATCTAGACACTCAAAGGCAAGGTAGAAGGCAACGACCGCCAAGAGCATCCAGCCCGCGCCGCCAATCCAGGCGCAGATGATGCGGGCTTTGTCGCCAAGGACAATCTCGGCCGAGTCGGTGAGATCGTAGCTGCGGCCGAACACCATGCAGATGGCGAAGAACAGCGACGGCAGAATGATCGATGGACGCCAGGTGTCGCCACGGCCAAAGAACACGTAGCGAAACGGCAAGGTGAGCAGGCAGGCAAGTGCAAGCAGCATGACCGCGTCGGTATGGCCGGCAAACGAGAGGAGCACCTCGTAGCACACGTACAGCATGCCCGAGGCTTTGGGGTCAATCGCCAAGACTGCGTTGCTCGACACCGGGGCGGAATCGATGGAAAACGCCGTGGTCGCCAACAGCGCGAGCAAAAATGCGATTAGCGTCTGCTTGGCGGGATAGCGCTTAAACCAGACGATGCGGGCAGCGTCGCGCGCAGCCGTTGTGGAGAGATCGGAATCCTTCACAGTCCAAAGAGCCTTTCTAGAAACCTGCCAAAAAGGGACAGGTTTATTTTGGCAGGTTTTATCTGGGGAAACGTTACGGTTCTGTCATCGTTGCCCAGCGAACCACCACAAAGGTGCCTGTCCCCTTTGTGGTGGTTTTGGTGGTTAGGCGTCGAGGTAGATGCGCTGGGGCTGGTTGCGGCGACGAGCAAAGATGATGAGCGCCAGTCCCGCGATTACGAGCGGAAGACTCAGCAGCTGACCCATGGTGATGACGCCGCCCAGCAGATAGCCCAGCTGCGCATCGGGCACACGCACAAACTCAATCAAAAAGCGAACGATGCCGTAACCCATCACAAAGACGCCCATAAACGTGCCTTGGGGCAGTAGCGGCTTTTTGCGACTGAGCACCTGCAAAATACAGAAGAGCACGATGCCCTCAAGAAATGCCTCGTAGAGCTGGGAGGGGTGACGCGGCATATCGCCCGCGGTGCCACCGAAGACCACGCCCCAGGGCAGATCGGTCGGCTTGCCCCACAGCTCACCATTGACAAAGTTGGCGCAGCGTCCCAGACATAAGGCCAGCGGAGCACCGATAACGGCAAGGTCGGCGATGGTCCAGGCGTCGAGCTTGTACATGCGGCACACGAGCACGCCGCCGATAATGCCGCCCACCAGGCCGCCATGGAAGCTCATGCCGCCCTCGTTGGTGGCAAAGATCTCGAGCGGGTGCGCCCAGTAGTAGCCGTCGCCGTAAAAGACGACGTAGAACAGACGCGCACCGATAATGAGGCCAAAGACCACGCCGACCACGACACTCGTCAGGTCATCAATCGTGATGTTAAAGCCCCAGCGACGCTGCGTGCGGTACATGACGACCGCCGTGAGCAGAGCGCCAACCACGTAGGCCAGGCCGTACCAGTAGATGGTGATGGGGCCCGCCGAGATCGCGACAGGATCAAGCATATGGTAGAAGTCGTTGAGCATGTCGACCCTCCTACTCCCTACATACAAATGCAGCCGCGGGCCTTGCGCTCGCAGCCGCATATTTGGGCGTAACGTCTATGCGGAGTATGCCGTCCGCAGCTTTCGCATCTTAGAACGGCGCGTACTCGTCGTACAGGTCCTCGGCCTCGCCGGAAGCATTGACCTGCTCAACGCGGGTAACGCCGGGCACATGCTCCTTCAGGATACGCTCAATGCCCATGGACAGGGTCAGCGAGCTCATGGGGCAGCCGGCGCAGGCGCCCTGCAGTTCCAGTTTGACGACGCCCTCGTCGTCAACGCCCACATACTCCATATCGCCGCCATCGGCCTGCAGGTTGGGGCGAATCTCTTCAAGAACCTTCTTAAGCAGCTCTTCGTTAACAGCCACAGGGGCTCCTTTCTCACAATAACGCGGGCGCGCCCGCGGACAGAAGCTATGTTACTACAGCCATGTACCCGCTCACGAGCCGTCCATGCGCGCAGACGCGACTTTCACGAGTAGTCAATTTGGGACGGGGCTCTTTGAGCTGCGTTCGTCGTCAGATAGCGACAACGCATATTACTGTCGAGCCTGTCCCCCGGTACCAATCTGAACATCGACGATGACCTGGCGGTAGCTGATGCCGCAAGAGTCAAGAATGCGGCGGCTGATACGGCCGTCGTCGGTATCGGCATACTTGTTGTCCAGGTAGACGACCTCGCCCACGCCCACCTGCGCCAGGATCTTGGCGCAGTCGTGGCACGGGAACAGCGTGACGTAGACCGTGGAACCCTCAAGGTCTTTGAGCGAGCCGCGGTAGTTGAGCACGGCGTTGGCCTCGGCATGCACCACGTAGTTGTGCTTATCCTGCAACGGGTCGTCGCTCGTGCCCCACGGGAAAAAGTCGTCGTTGAGTGCCGAGGGCGTACCGTTGTAGCCCACCGAAAGGATGCGGTGGTTGGTGTTGGCGATGCACGCGCCCACCTGCGTGTTGGGGTCCTTACTGCGGCGCTGCGCGGCGATGGCCACGCTCATAAAGAACTCATCCCAGCTAATAACGTCGCGGCGCTTGCCCGACGCGGTTTGATGAAGATCGTCCGACATGGCAGACACCTCCGAAATCGCAATAGTTTGACCCATTGTAGCAGGTGGAAGGTGGAGACGTTTTTGTCCCATCGCCCCCATCGCTACGCGCGGCGGGGCTTTTGGTTGATGCGGTAGAGCTCGGCGAGACCCCGCAGCGTCAGCGCGTCGTCGACCGTCAGGCTATGGCCGACAAGGGCCGCAAGCGCCTCGGCATCGTCGCCGGTAATGACGATGGGCACATCGCCCTCCCCCGCGGCCTTGGTCGCGCGCATCTCGGCAAGCACCATGTCGAGCATGCCGTCGATACGGGCTACCTCGCCCAAGACCACGCCCGAGCGCATGGCCTCGCG
>CAJMOM010000076.1:0-7555 GCA_905215005.1 uncultured bacterium
CATGTGCGGATGAATGTGGGAGGTGTTCGGATAAAGTCGATAATCAAGGTCCACCACAAAGGGGACAGGCACCTTTGTGGTGGTTTTGCTCACGTGGATGACTCGGGTTACAATACGCCTGACATATCGTCCCCTTCTCCGGATGGGGACAGCGCAAGCGTTCTTGTGACGGCACCGTAGGACTTTGAAGGTGGCCGTTGTAAGGGCGCTTTTTGTTTAGGCGCCCTCACTCGGGCGCGCACAATGAAGGGAGAGCGTATGAAGAGCTTTATTGCCGAGGATTCATTCTGGGAGCTGTTTCCGCAGGCAGCGGTCGGTGTTGTGGTCGTGGAGGGCATGAAGTCCACGGCTCAGATTCCTCAAGAGGACGTGGACGCGATTGCGGCGTTGCTCGACCGCGCCAATATCGATGCGGAGCGTCATCTGACCAGCGACACTATCAGCGAGAACGCACCGGTCAAGGCATGGCGCGAGGCCTATCGTCTGTTCAAGACCAAGAAAGGCGCGCGCTGCTCGATCGAGAACTTGCTCAAACGCGTGCTCAAAGGCAAGCCGGTGGGCCACATTACGCCCGCGGTGGATATTTACAACACGGTGTCGCTGACCTACGCGCTGCCCGTGGGAGGCGAGGATCTGCATGCGATCGAGGGAGACCTTCGCCTGAAGGTGACCGACGGTGGCGATGCGTTCTTGCCGCTTGGCGAGGAGGCGGACGATCCGACGCTGCCCGGCGAGCTTGCCTACATCGACGATGCGGGCGCCGTGTGCCGCTGCTGGAACTGGCGCGACGGCGTTCGCACAGCGCTGTCCGATGATTCGGCCGATGCGTTCCTGGCGATTGAGTGCGTGGAGCCCGAGCGGATGGGGGATTGCCAGGCTGCCGTTGATCGTCTCGCCGAGTTGCTCGAGCGTTATCTGGGCGCTACGGTTGTCGTTAAGACGCTTGTGACCCGCGACAATCCCTGCGTGGAGCTGTAGCGACGCCTGCGGATCATGTTCGCCGGCCCAAACCACCACAAAGGTGCCTGTCCTCTTTGTGGTGGTTTTTATGTTGATGGGTTAACAAATGGGGTATTTGGGTACGGGTGTCGCCTTATGCGACTAAGATGTTTACCCGTAAGCATTATGCAAGCGAAAGGCGGTCGTCTCCCATGCAGCAGAACGACGAGACACGTTTCGAGGACTTTGTCGGACTGATCAGCGGGCTCTACAAGGAGATCCAGCGCATTAAGACATCCGAGGGCGCAAGGCTGGGCCTTAAGGGCTCCGACGTTATGTGCCTGTACTATCTTGAGCGCAGCAAGGACGGCCTGACTGGCGCTGACCTGGCTCGCATGGCAGGCGTAACCCGCGCCGCCGTCTCGCGTACGCTCGCGCATCTGGAGGAGGGCGGCTACGTCGAGGTCGACGATTCGGGCGATGCCGCCGTTAAGTATCGTGCTCCGGTGCGCCTGACCGCTCTGGGCGGCGAGAGCATGAGCGAGGCCGATCGCATCATTCGCGAAGTGCTCGACACCACCGGTAAGGCCATGGGCGTGGAGCAGCGCGAGATGATGTATGCGTCGCTGCGCACGATTCTCAACACCCTGCGCGAGATCTAGAACCGCGCAGGCGTTAGCTTTTAACCAACAATTGCATCGTCCCGTTTGAGCGCGCGTGCCGCGCTGGGATATTGCTGTCAAAATTCCCTGCGCGGGACCTGCGCAAGAAAGGATTCGCTATGTCCGTCCGCATTATTACCGATTCCGCAAGCGATATGTCGCCGGCGGAGCACCCGGCACTGGCTGTTTTGCCGCTGTCCGTCACCTTTGGCACCGATGTGTACATGGATGGCGTCGACATCGATCACCAGCGCTTTTACGAGATGCTCGTGGAACGCGATGAGCTGCCCAAGACCGGCCAGGTCAACCCGTACGCGTTTTCGCAGGCCATCGCCGAGGTTCGTGAAGCCGGCGATGAGGCTGTGATTATTACCGTGGGCGCTAAGCTTTCGGGCACCAATCAGAGTGCCCGTACCGCACTTGCCGAGGCGCCGGGCGGCGACGTGTACGTGGTAGACAGCAACAACGTCACCCTGGGTGAGCGCGTTCTGGTCGAGTATGCCCTGCGCCTGGTGGACGAGGGCCGTAGTGCGGCCCAGATCGCGGCGGCCGTCGAGGCCGTCCGTGACCGCGTGGTCGTCATCGGCCTGCTCGAGACGCTGGAGTATCTGGTGCGCGGCGGTCGTCTGTCTGCTGCAGCTGGCGCTGTGGGCACGCTGCTCAATGTGAAGCCCGTGGTGGCTGTCGAGGACGGTCTGATCGTGCAGCTGGGCAAGGCGCGCGGTTCCAAGAACGGCCGCAACCTGCTGAACCAAAAGGTCGAAAAGTCAGGTGGCATCGACTTTTCCATGCCGCTGGCGCTGGGCTATACGGGCCTTTCGGATGCGGTGCTCAAGAAGTATGTCGAGGACAGCGCGGCACTGTGGGCTGGTCACACCGAGGGCGAACTGCCCGTTCACACCATTGGTGCCACCATCGGCACCCACGTAGGCCCTGGCGCCGTAGCCGTAGCCTTCTTCCAGCCCGCCAACTAACCGACCTGCCATAAACCACCGCAAAGGTGCCTGTCCCCTTTGCGGTGGTTTATGCTTTTCCGGGTGGAAGGGAGCGAGCAATGGCGTCTGAGAGCTTTTTTGAACGGGTGTACGAGGTGGTCGAGCAGATCCCCGAGGGGATGGTCGCCACCTACGGTCAGGTGGCGCTGCTTGCCGGTCGTCCACGAAGCGCGCGGTACGTGGGGTATGCCCTGCATAGTAATCCGCGCCCCGGCGAGATTCCCTGTCACCGCGTGGTGTTTGCCGACGGTCGCATTTGCGAAGGCTTTGCCTTTGGCGGCCCTGATGCTCAACGCGAACTTTTGCTGGGGGAGGGCGTGACGTTTACCGATCCCATGCATGTTGATCTCGCTACCTGTCGCTGGCCTGCCGGACTCTAGCGGCTCTGCCGTGGTCAAAACCACCACAAAGGTGCCTGTCCCCTTTGTGGTGGTTTTCCGTTGCAGGTTTACCGGAGCTAACTTATGGAGAAGGTATGACGGCGCATATTGATGCTAGAAAGTAAACCACGGTGAACTATATTGGTTTCAGCAACGGAGCAGGCAATAGGCGATGAAAAAGCCTGCCCTGTTGAGTTTGATTCGCATTCCTCCCCTCTGTGCGATTCAACGGTGTACTTCGGGAACAGGCCCGCTGGCAACTAACTGCCGGCGGGCCTGTTCCTGTTTGTCGGGGGAGTGCGATGGGCGGAGCCGAAGCGGTCCGGCTCCAAAAAAAGCGGACGCCGTAGCGCCCGCCCTATAGCAATCGAAAGCTCAAGCCAGCAGATCGGTCTAGTACACCATGCCCATGGCATCCTGAACCTCTGCTAGGGTCTGCTCGGCGATCTCGTTAGCACGACGGTTGCCCTCGTGTAGGACGTCCTTCACATAGTCCAGATCGTTCTCGTAGCGCTGGCGACGCTCGCGGATCGGTGCGAAGTACTCGTTGACGGCCTCGGTCACGTACTTCTTGAGCTGGCCGGAGCCGCCCATGCCGATCTCCTCGGCAATTTCGACCTCGGAGCGACCGGTGCAGATGGCGGCCGTCGAAAGCAAACCGGACACGCCGGGGCGGTTCTCGGGATCGAACGTGATCATGCGCTCAGAGTCGGTCTGGCTCTTCTTGATGCGCTTAGCCGTCTCCTCAGCGGTCATCGAAATATTGATGGCGTTGCCGTAGCTCTTGCTCATCTTGCGACCGTCAAGGCCGGGCAGCAGCGGGGTCTCGGACAGCAGCGCGTCGACCTCGGGGAATACCTTGCCGTAGCGGTTGTTAAAGCGGCGTGCGATGGTGCGGGTGAGCTCGATGTGCGGCAGCTGGTCGCGACCGACGGGCACCACATTGCCCTTGCAGAACAGGATGTCGCAGGCCTGGTGCACCGGGTAGGTGAGCAGAAGGCCGGTGAGCTCGTGGCCCGAGGCCTCCATCTCGGCCTTGACCGTGGGGTTGCGCGCTAGCTCGGCCTCGGACACCAGCGACAGGAACGGCAGCATGAGCTGGTTTGCGGCGGGCACGGCGGAGTGCGCGTAGATCATGGTTTTGTCGGGGTCGATGCCGCAGGCAAGGTAGTCCATGACCATGTTGTACACGTTGTCCTGGATGTGCTCGGTGGTGTCGCGGTCGGTGATGACCTGGTAGTCGGCGATGAGCACGTTGGTCTTTGCGCCCATGTTCTGCAGCTCCACGCGGCCCTTGAGGGTACCGAAGTAGTGGCCCAGGTGCAAGCGTCCGGTGGGGCGGTCGCCGGTGAGCATGGTGAACTTATCGGGCGTTTTGGTCAGACCCTCGCGAATGGCGTTGCTCTTTTGCAGCGCGACTTCGTAGCTGTTCTCGTTTGGCATGATTGCTCCTAACGTATGTTCATGGGTCAAGATGATAACGCGTTTATTGGAGGGGCGGGAGAGGGGTGGCTTGTGCGATGGGTGTGGCGCGGCTGCGCTTGGCCAACGGTGCCTGGGCACATCCTCGGCAGCTTGCCCTAGAGCTTGTGGTGGCGCTCTTCCTTACGCTCTTCTGCTGCCTGCTCCTCCTGCTTAAAGGCGGGGTCGTCGGGGGTGACGAGCTCGTCCTCGTGCGTACGCTTGTTGTAATGGTGGCGCAGCACGGGCTCAAACAGATGCAGATGCTTGGCAAAGGCCGCCGAGCCAATGGCGAGCACGGTGAAGATGAGCACGCGCATGGGCACCTCGACCTGGTTAATCGCGGCGGCGCCGGCCGAAAGCATGATGCACCAGGCATAGATGAGCAGTACGGCCTGTTTTTGGTTGTAGCCTTCTTGGATCAGGCGGTGGTGGATGTGGCCCTTGTCGGCCTGCCCGATGCTAATGTGGGCGCGCTTGCGGCGCACGATGGCGCTAAACGTGTCGATGATGGGCACGCCGGCAACGATGAGCGGGATGATAAGCGAGGTGAGCGCGGCGGTGCGGCTTACGTTGAGCAGCGAGATGGAGCCCAGCGCAAAGCCCAGAAGCAGCGACCCCGAGTCGCCCAAGAAGATGCTCGCGGGGTTGAAGTTGTAGCGCAAAAAGGCCAGACAGGCGCCAAAGAGCGCAATGGAGAGCGCGGCGGCGTCGATGCGGCCCGAGAGAACGGCCATCGAAAACATGGTGAACGACGCGATGCCGCAGATGCCCGTGGCCAAGCCGTCGAGGCCGTCGATGAGGTTAATGATGTTGGTGAATGCCACCAGATAGATTACGGTGATGGGGTAGGCGAGCCATCCGAGCATGATTTCGCCGGGGGCAAACGGGTTGACGATGACGCCGATTTTTAGGCCGCCGATACAGGCGATAAGCGCGGCGAGGACCTGTCCGGCCAGCTTTTGCTTGGGCTTGAGCTGGAAGACGTCGTCGATAGCGCCGGTCGCAAAGATGACGGTAAAGGAGAGCGCCAGCATGGGATAGCTAATGTGAAGGCGCGGGTGCGGCACCAGGACGGGTGGCCAGCCTAGGTGCCAGGTGCCTAGGATTTGCACAATGCAGGCAACGACCAGGCCCAAAAACACCGCCGTTCCGCCCAAACGCGGGATGGGCTTGGTGTTGATGCGGCGCTTAGAAGGATAGTCGACGGCATCGAGCTTAATTGCCAAGCGCTTGACCAGGGGCACCGCGAGGAAGGTCGTGATAAAGGCCGCCGCTGCCACGCATAGGTACGGTATGTAGCTCGGGGATGAAGCCATGAATCTAAAAACCGCCAAGCGTCGAAGGAAAAGGTCAAAGGTTGCTACGCGGAAATGGCATAGCTGTCCCATGATACTCGACCGAGGGGGGTGCGGAGGTTTGCACCGTGCGATTATCACGCGCATACCAGATATTGGAATGTTGTCGATGGCTTGTCGGGATGCCGGCGGGGATCCATATGGACTGTATGGTGATTTTCGGCAAAAGAAAACCACCCCCCACGTTACGAAAATGAACCCACCTAAAACAGGTGGGTGCCCTCATCGACTGTTCCAGCGTCCTTAACAACGAAGGATACCTGTACTAAGCACGACTGTGTGGGCTCCCTAAATAAACGCGACGGTTCACCCAGTTGCTCCGCGGGGGGCGGAATACCTACATCATAAAGCGGCACTTTATCGATTCCAGTCTTGACATTACAAAAATCGTGTCGGACGATTACGGCGCCTTAGGGACGGAGCCGTCTACGCGGTCTGGCCCTTTACGTTTGAGCTGCTGAATCGTTGTTTTGGAGCATGGTTTTATGCCGACGTCGTTGACCGAACTTTTTTCGCCCGCCTGCCATTTGTGTCCGCGCCGTTGCGGTGCGGCGCGCGATGAGGGCGCGCGCGGCGTATGTGGTGCTAACGACACGCTCAGGGTGGCCCGCGCGGCGCTTCATATGTGGGAGGAGCCGCCTATCTCGGGCGAGGCCGGTTCGGGCACGATCTTCTTTAGCGGTTGCTCGCTTAAATGTATCTACTGCCAGAACCACGAGATCTCGACCGGCAATTTTGGCCTTGAGATTTCGCCTGAGCGCCTGGTCGAGATTATGCTGGAACTGCAGGACCAGGGTGCTAACAACATCAATTTGGTGACGGCGACGCACTATGCACACCTGTTGCCTGCCGCGATTGCCGCGGCACGGACGCGCGGGCTGGTCATCCCAATCGTCTACAACACGAGCGGTTATGAGCGCGCGAGTGCCGTGGCGGCGCTCGGCGACCTGGTCGATGTGTGGCTTACCGACTTTAAATATGCCGATGCCGGGCTTGCGCAGTCGCTCTCTCATATAAAGGATTACCCGCGTGTGGCCGTGTCGTGCCTGGCCCAGATGGCGCGCGAGATCGAGCGCCGCGGGGGAGAGTTGGTTGACGAGGACGGGCTTATGAAGCGCGGTATGATCGTGCGCCACCTGGTGCTTCCGGGGCATGCGGACGATTCGTGTCGCGTACTGGACCTAGTGTGGCAGACGGTGGGCGACGTGCCGATCTCGGTCATGAACCAGTACACGCCCAATGCGCTCATGCGCGAGCAGGGCGGCGACCTGGCACGCGCCGTGACGCGCGAGGAGTACGAGCAGGTGCTCGACCATGCCGACGACCTGGGCTTTACGACGATGTTCTGGCAAGAGGGCGGCGCGGTAGACGAGAGCTTCACCCCGGCCTTCGACACCACCGGTGTTCTTACCAGCGCAAAGTAGCGCGTTCGTCGATGATTTTTCTGGGACGGGGATTAAAAAATCATCGGGTGGCTCGGGCGTTCAAAAAGTAGTCAAAACAGCCCCGTCCCAAAAAGACTGGGTATTGGGCGTTGACAGTTGGCGAGCCGTAGGTAAAATATCAACTTGTCCTGGGGACGTAGCTCAGTTGGGAGAGCGCTGCCGTCGCATGGCAGAGGCCGAGGGTTCGACTCCCTTCGTCTCCACCCTTGGATTTGATAAGCCGCTGACATTGTGTCGGCGGCTTTTTTTAAAAGAAAGGGCTATACCATGGCCGAGCTTGAGTCCCAACCACTGTCTGCCGAGGAGCGCGCCGAG
>CAJMOM010000077.1:0-7464 GCA_905215005.1 uncultured bacterium
GCACCGTAGCCGCCGCCATACGCGCCGCCTGCGCCCGGCATGCCGCCAAACATGAGCATCTGGTCGTACTCTTTGCGCTTCTTCTCGTCCGAAAGCGTCTCGTAGGCCTCGCTGATCTCCTTGAACTTGGCCTCGTCGCCGCCGGCATCGGGGTGATATTTTTGCGCGAGCTTACGAAACGCGCTCTTGATCTCTTTGTCGGAGGCGCTCTTGGATACGCCCAGGATGTCATAGAAGGTTTTGCCTGCAGCCATCGTAGCTCCTCTCCTGTTACGTCCGCCGTCCATGCAGACGACGGCTCATGCTGTCATATGGCACTAGGTCAGAAAGGGCCCCGGGTGTTGCCCCGGGGCCCTTCTCAATTACTCCTCGGTGCTCTCGGCCGTATCGGCCGCAGCATCCTCGGGCGCCGCTTCGGGCTCCGGTGCGGGGCGCTTCTCGCCACCGTAGGTCACCGTCACCATCGCGGAACGCAGGATGCGATCCGCCATGCGGTAGCCCTTCTGGTACACGTCGTTGACGGTCTCGTCGTACTGCGATGCGTCCTCGACGCGGCCCACAGCCTGGTGCTCGAGCGGATCGAACGCCTCGCCCTTGGGGTCGATGGGCTCAACGCCCTCATGCGCAAACACGTCGAGCAGCTTGGCATGTACCGCGTCAACGCCATCGACGAACTGCTTAAAGTCGTCAGAAAGCTCTTGGCTGCGGGCATGGTCGATCGCGCGCTCGATATCGTCGATCACCGGCAACAGCGCGGTGACAAGCTTCTCGGTCGCGCGCTCGCGCTCGGCGATGCGCTCGTTGGCGGTGCGGCGACGGAAGTTCTCCCAGTCGGCCTGCAGACGGGCGGTGCGCTCGGTGGCGTCCTTTGCCTTGTCCTCGGCGGCCTTCTGAGCCTCTGCCGCAGCATCGAGCTCATTGCGCACGTCGGCAAGCTCTTTCTGAGCCTGCTCGAACTTGAGCTTAAAGTCGTTGTCGGCGGCTTCTTCACCGGCGCGGATAGCGGCTTCCACCATCTCGTCCTCGGTCATCGTCGCCTCCTTGTTGGAATCCTCTACTTGGTTCTCGGCAGCCTCGGCGGCCGGGGCCTCGTTGGCCTCGGTAACGTCTGCGGCCTCTACGGGAATCTTCACGTCCTTCTCCTCAGAGTCAACGGGGGCGGCGCCAGCGGCGGCCGCCTCCGTGCGAGCTTTACGGGCGGACATGATTATTTGTCCTCGTCGTCCACAACCTCGTAGTCGGCGTCGACGACGTCATCGTCGGCAGGCTGGGCGCCGGCGGCACCGTCGGTCTGCTGCTGAGCGTCGGCGTAGACAACCTGGGCCAGCTCGTAGGCCACGGACTGCAGGGACTCGCCGGCGGCCTTGATGGCCTCGACGTCAGAGCCCTCGAGCGCCTTCTTGGCGTCGGCGATAGCGGCCTCGGCCTTGGACTTCACGTCGGCGGAAACCTTGTCGCCCAGCTCGTTGAGGGTCTGCTCGGTGGAGTAGCACAGGCTGTCGGTCTGGTTGCGGACCTCGACCTCTTCCTTCTGCTTCTTGTCCTCCTCGGCATGAGCCTCGGCGTCCTTGACCATACGATCGACTTCGTCGTCGGACAGAGCGGTGGAGCCGGAAATGGTGATCTGCTGCTCCTTGCCGGTGCCCTTGTCCTTAGCGGAGACCTTGACGATGCCGTTGGCGTCGATGTCGAAAGTGACCTCGATCTGCGGCACGCCGCGGCGGGCAGCCGGAATGCCGGTCAGCTGGAACTTACCGAGCGACTTGTTGTCGCGGGCAAGCTCGCGCTCGCCCTGGAGCACGTTGATCTCGACGCTGGTCTGGTTGTCGGCAGCGGTGGAGTAGACCTCGGTCTTGGAGGTCGGGATCGTGGTGTTGCGGTCGATCATCTTGGTCATGATGCCGCCCATGGTCTCGACGCCCAGCGACAGCGGGGTAACGTCGAGCAGCAGGATGCCCTCGACGTCGCCGGTGAGCACGCCGCCCTGGACGGCAGCACCGTCGGCAACGACCTCGTCGGGGTTCACGGACATGTTGGGCTGCTTGCCGGTCATGGTCTTGACGAGCTCCTGGACAGCGGGCATACGGGTGGAGCCGCCGACGAGGATGACCTCGGTCAAATCGGAGAGCTTGAGCTTAGCGTCGCGCAGGGCGTTGGTGACAGGCTGCTTGCAGCGCTCGAGCAGGTCGCGGGTGATCTTCTCGAACTCGGCGCGGGTCAGCGTGTAGTTGAGGTGCAGCGGGCCGGACTGGTTCATGGTAATGAACGGCAGGTTGATGGTGGTCTGCTGGGCGGCGGAGAGCTCCTTCTTGGCGTTCTCGGCGGCCTCCTTCAGACGCTGCAGGGCCATGGGGTCCTGACGCAGGTCGACACCGTTCTCCTGCTGGAACTTATCGGCCATCCAATCGATGACGCGCTGATCCCAGTCGTCGCCGCCCAGGTGGTTATCGCCCGAGGTGGACAGAACCTCAAACACGCCGTCGGCGAGGTCGAGGATGGAGACGTCGAAGGTGCCGCCGCCCAGGTCGAAGACCAGGATGCGCTGGTCGGTGCCCTGCTTGTCCAGGCCATAGGCAAGAGCAGCAGCGGTCGGCTCGTTGACGATACGCTTGACGTTGAGGCCAGCGATCTTGCCGGCGTCCTTGGTGGCCTGACGCTGGGCGTCGTTGAAGTAGGCCGGGACGGTGATGACGGCGTCGGTGACGGTCTCGCCCAGATACTTCTCGGCGTCGGCCTTCATCTTCGCGAGCGTCATGGCGCTCACCTGCTCGGCGGTGTAATCCTTGCCCTCGATGTCGACGACGGCACGGCCACCCTGGCCCTCCTTGACCTCATACGGCACGGTCTTGATCTCGGAGGTGCACTCGGAGTACTTGCGGCCCATGAAGCGCTTGATGGAGAACACAGTGTTCTTGGGGTTGGTGACAGCCTGGTTCTTAGCGGCCTTACCAACGACGCGGTCGCCGTCGGCGCGGAAGCCCACGACGGACGGGGTGGTGCGGTCGCCCTCGGCGTTCACGATAATGGTCGGAGAACCGCCCTCGAGAACGGCCATTGCGGAGTTAGTAGTACCAAGGTCGATACCAAGAATCTTGCCCATTAGAAATTCCCTCTCTCTTGTGCGTTTGCACCGACTCGGCGGTCTGCCGAGCGGTGTTTCGGCTTGTCTTTCAGGATGTAGTGTATCCCCTTATGGGCCGGAATATACAAAATCTAAGTCAATTCATATAAGATTTCTTATCTCTGAGAGTTTAGGTTCTCAAATGCGCAGGTAGATGCGCTGATTGAGTTCTCGGCAAATCTATCGAGATCTATGTAGAGATGGCTTAGGTTTTGGTCCGGGGGTGCCTGGGGCTGCCTTGCGGAAAGCTCATCCCGGTTTGAGCGTAGATTCCGGTCCCCAGTTTCCGTCTGAAGGCTCAACCGGAAACCGTATCCCGTTTTGAGAGCTGATACCGGGTCGCAGTTTCCGCTAGCGGGCTCAACCGGAAACTGCGACCCGGTTTTCGGCCAAATAACGGGATGCCCTTTCCGCAGGCGCGCCCAATAGCTCAATATTTCAAGTCACCTTTAGCTAACATTTGCGCAGCTCAACGGCCCCACCTGCGCGTTTTTTAGTAAACCTTGGCATACTCGGCGAACGGTATGAAGATGCCGGTCAGAGGGTATTGCAAACGGTCGCTCCCGTGGTATGTTTTTGCCCGAATCAAACCGGCGCGCATCGCCTGTAGCGCCGGTCAACAGAGAGGAAACTACCATGGCTCATCCCGTAATTGATGCCGACGAGTGCATCGCTTGTGGCGTTTGCGTCGACTCCTGCCCCGCTGGCGTTCTGGAGCTCCAGGACGTCGCTACCGTCGCTGACGAGGACTCCTGCGTCGCCTGTGGCGCTTGCCAGGACGCTTGCCCCGCTGGCGCGATCACCGAGATCGTCGAGGAGTAACAACTCCCCCACTTGCACACTCAAAAGTACACCGTGCACAAAAAAGGAGGCCTCCGCATCGCCGCGGAGGCCTCCTTTTGCATATGTGGGCAGTTGCGGTGGAATAGTTCCTGGCTCATTGCTTAGGTGCCGATTGTAGGAACTATTTCACCGCAACTTATAAAGACGGTGTCGGGCTAGGACAAATCATCCTCGTAGGGCATTAAATCGGCTAGGTAGCCTTTCTCCTTGAGCATCGCCTCGATCTCGTCGAGGGTTTGCTCATCCTCCGCGGCGATACGATGGAAGTGGTAGCCGCTGGTCACCGTTAGCAGCGGAAAGCTCTTGCCGCTCTCGATATCGCGCAGATAGCGCTCGACATCGCGGCGGTTGCGGATGTCCAGGTCGGCCGTGATCTTGCCGTACACACGATGGTTGACGATCACGTTGAGCACGGCGCCACCCGCGTCGACGATACTCGTAAGCTCGTCGCCCGCCTGCTCCACACTGTGGCGCACCTTAACAAGACGCGTGGGCACGGCGGGGCTACTCGCGGCTTCCTGCAGCACGTAGCCGCGGTTGGTCGCCACGATATCGTGCCCATCGGCGCGCAGCAGGGCGATGTCCTGCACCACGACCTGGCGGCTCACGCCAACCTCGCGGGCAAGCGCGCTGCCGGAGACGGGGTCTTTGGCTCGCTCGAGCACGCCCATGATGGCACGGCGACGCTCGCGGGCGTCCATTATTTACCGTCCAGCAGACGCAGGTGCTTAAGCGAGAGGTCGAGGATCGGCGCGGAGTGCGTCAGAGCGCCCGAGCTAATAAAGTCAACGCCCAGGTCGGCGAGGTAGTCCAGTTTCGCGGTGACGCCCTTCAAATCGCCGAAGCCGTCACCGTTCGAATCCATGAAGGATTTCGGGTAAATTTGGTAGACAACTTTATCTTTAAAATCATTCATGGTACACACCTCACAAAATCAGGCAACGCCTTTTTTCCTGCCGACGATGACGGTCAGCACAAAGGGGACGACGATGGCAATGGCCATGCACAGCGCAAAGCTGAGCATATAGGCGGGCTGGATTGACAGAATGCCGGGGATGCCGCCGACACCGATGGCGTTGGCCGTGGTGGAAGTTGCCACACAGACGACCGCTGCGATGGCAGATCCAATCATGCCGCAGATAAACGGGAAGTGGAATTTCAGGTTGACACCGAACATGGCAGGCTCGGTAACGCCGAGGTAGCAGGAGATGCAGGAGGGAACATTGACTTCCTGTGCGGCAGCATTCTTGCGCTGCAGATAGATCATACCGAGGACGGCAGAGCCCTGCGCAATGTTGGAAAGGGCGATCATCGGCCACAGCATCGTACCGCCGAAGTCGGCGATCAGCTGCATATCGATGGCGTTGGACATGTGATGCAGGCCGGTGATGACCAGCGGGGCATAAACAAAACCGAAGATTGCGCCAAAGACCACGCGGAAGGAGCCGGAAATGCCGGCGTAGACGATGTCAGAAATGAAGGTGCCGATCTTCCAGCCGATGGGGCCAAGGACAGTGTGGGCGATGATGACGGACAGCACCAGCGAGCAGAAGGGCACAACGATCATCGAGATGACCGCCGGGCAGATCTTGCGGAAGAATTTTTCTAGATAGACCAGCGTGAACGCGGCCAGCATGGCGGGAATGACCTGCGCCTGATAGCCAATCATGTTGATGGTGAAGAAGCCGAAATCCCATTTGGGGATATCTGCCGCCGCAGTAGAAGCCACGGCGTAAGCGTTGAGCAGCTGGCCGGAGACAAGCGTCAGGCCGAGGACGATGCCCAGGCTTTGGGTCGTGCCCATTTTCTTTGTGACAGACCAGCAGATGCAGACCGGCAGCATATGGAAGATGGCTTCGCCAATCAGCCACAGGAAGCTGTCAACGCCGGACCAGAACTGGCTGATGTTGCACAGCGTCTGGGTGCCGTTATTAAAAAAATAGATGCTGTCAATGCAGTTGCGGAAGCCGAGAATCAAACCGCCGGTGATGATGGCGGGAATCAATGGGGCAAAAATCTCCGCAAGCACGCTCATGACCTTCTGCAATGCATTCTGGTTCTGCTTGGCTGCGCTCTTGACGGCATCCTTGGAAACACCGTCAATGCCGGAGACGGCAATAAAGTCATTGTAGAAATCGCTGACCGTATTGCCGATGATGACCTGGAACTGGCCCGCCTGGGTGAAAGTGCCCTTGGCGGATTTCAGTGCCTCGATTTTGGCAACGTCCGCCTTGGCGGGATCGTTGAGGACAAATCGCATACGCGATACGCAGTGGGATACTGCCGCGATGTTCTCCTTGCCGCCAACGTACTCAAGCAGCAGCCGCGCGTCCTGTTCGTATTTACCCATGATGTTTACCTCCTTTTGCCCGGTAGAGCGGGCATCTTCGAACTTGTTCATACAAGTTTTGCTTGTGATTTCAGTATAGTTCACTTGTTCAGACAAGTCAAGCAGATTTACAAAAAATCATGTTATGTTTGAAAATTTTCAGCATCTCAGACAAGAGAATGCCTTGAAATTCAGGCGCAATCACGGTATACTGAAACCAATGTTTGAACAAGTTGAGGTAAACAGCCATGCCAAAAGCAAAATATGAAGGAATTTACCGCAGTATCAAAAAACGCATCGAGGCGCAGGATTACCCCTATCAATCGCTGCTGCCCAGCGAGAATACCTTAATAGAGGAATACGCCTGCTCCCGCAACACGGTGCGCCGTGCAATTGCGGAATTGATCGCCGACGGCTATGTGCAGTCCATGCAGGGACGGGGCGTTCGGGTCATCTACCAGCCGGTTGGAAAGACGACCTTTACCATCGGTGGAATAGAGACCTTTCAGGAGACCGCTAACCGCAATCGTCTGCATGCCGTTACCCGCGTCATTCGGTTTGAGACCATCATCGCAACGGAACAGTTTGCCGCGGAAAGCGGATTTTCTGAGGGCGATGAATTGTGGGCGGTACAGCGTGTGCGTTATCTGGACGGAAAAGCACTGATTCTGGACATCAACTACTTTTTAAAGGAATTTGTACCCGGACTGACAGAGGAAATCGCATCCCATTCCATCTATGATTTTATTGAAAACGTGCTTGGAATGCAGATCATCACCAGCAAACGGCGCATCACGGTGGAACACGCAACTGCCCGTGATGAAAAGCTGCTGGATATGGACGGTTATGATTGCGTGGCAGTGGTGGTAAACCAGACCTTCAACTCGGACGGGATGCTGTTCGAGTACACCCAGTCCCGCCACCAACCGGACTATTTTTGCTTTCAGGACATCGCCACGCGGAAAAAGTGAGCGGCAGACACCCGGCGCAGGGGTATCCACCTGGGATTTTGCGCTGGGCCGGGGCTCCGGCAAAATGGGTTTGAGGAGGTGCAGCAACACATGCCATTACAAATTGTTCGGAACGACATAACGAAGATAGCCGTCGATGCCATCGTATCCTGAAACGCGCTGTCGGGCACACGCCCAAATCCAAAACGTTAGATGAAGTC
>CAJMOM010000078.1:0-7452 GCA_905215005.1 uncultured bacterium
GGGGCAGCTGCCCAGCGGTCAGCGCAAGCGCCACCGTAAGCCCGGCGCGATGTACCTCAACCATAGCCGCGGCTTTAGCGATCGCAGCGCGCGCATCGGCAACAGCCGTACGCCCCGTCGTTCGTCTCGCCTGCCTTATGCGCTCATCGCCGTGGGTTGCGCGCTCGTGCTGTTTATCGCTGCCGTCGTGGGCTACGTCAACCGTAGCGTGGACGTGGAACTCAACGGCCAGAAGACCGCGGTGCGCGTGGGCTCTACGCTGCAGAATCTCATCGACGAACAGGATTTGACTGACACCTACGACGCAGGCGACCTGCTGGCCGTCGATGACAGCGTGCTCAAGCGCCATGGGGGCGAAAAGCTATCGGTGAAGGTCGACGGCAAGCGCGTGAAGCAGGGTAAATGGGATAGCCGCGAACTTGAGGGCGGCGAGAAGGTGACGGTCAAGGATGGCCGTAACACCTACGAGAAGCACGAGGTTCAGGCTACGGTTATCGAGCCCAAGCTCAAGGTCGAGGGTACGGGCGCTATCGAGTATGTGCAGACGTGGGGTGTCCAGGGCCGCTCCGAGGTGTGGATTGGTGAGCAGTCGGGCAAGACGCAAGACCGCGGCGAGGTTGTGCCCGCCACCGATTGCGTTGTTGCGTGCGCCAGCGTGGCGCCCAAGGGCAACAAAAAGTACGTGGCGCTGACGTTTGACGAGGGTCCGAGCGGCGCCACCAAACAGATCTTGCAGGTGCTCAAGGAAAAGGGCGTCACCGCGACGTTCTTCCTTTCGGGCGATGCGGCCGAGGCCTCGCCTGCCACGGCCAAGGCGATTGTCGATGCCGGGTGCGAGATCGGATCCAACAGCTACAGCGACGATTCGCTCAAGGGTCGGGACCGTGAGGCGGTACGCGAACAGATCACGAAAGGCACCGATGCGATTAAGTCGGCGACCGGCGTGAAGACGATGCTGCTGCGTGCTCCCTACGCTGCCTTTGACGAGCAGAGCTGGATTGATGCGATGGACCTGGTCTCCGCTGTGGTCTCGTGGAATATTGACTCGGGCGACTGGCTGCTCAACGGTGCCGACGAGCAGGTCTCGACGGTGCTCGATTCGGTGACGCCGGGCAATATCGTGCTGCTCACCGATAGAGACGAATGCGCCGAGCAGACACTCGAGGCGCTGCCGCAGATTATCGACGGCCTCATTGCCGACGGCTACAAGATCGTGACGCTCAGCGACCTGGTCAAGACGGACACGTCGCTGAGCAAAAAGCTCACCTCGCTGACGAAGGTCGCCATGCCCAAGGACGCCGTGTTCCCCCAACTTGCCGAGGACGACGACACCACAGAGTAGTCATTGGGTAGTCGTTTAAGAACGTCCCCAATGGCTATGTCACGGATGCGTCAGCGTTTGGTATGCCTGCAATGTGCAGCGCATAAAATTGATGCCGCAGGGCGATGCTGATGCTATAGTTACTGCGGTTAATGAGGGTCAAGAGAAAGGTTACAGGTGAAATCCAAACCTCGACCATACAGTCGATGACCCCATGCAGGTGCTTTTTGCGCATGCACGGGGTGTAAGCGTCGAGCGGCGTACCGCCCGCGCATGCGTATACATATCCAGAAGCCCCCGGACGCCGCACGCGCGGCCGCGTCCGGAGGAATAATGATGGGGAGCACCATTGAATTATCTGAGTGAGATGCTCAAATTGCCGGTCTTGGACGTCGATGGCGAAAAGCTCGGCGTTGTGAACGATTTTGGCATTGCTACCGGCGAAGTTTTTCCGCACGTGACGTCGCTCGCGTTCCGCGGACCCGGCAAGACGCCGTTTATGATCAGCTGGCGCAAATGGGTCGACCGTATCGACGAGACGGGTGTACACCTTAAGACGTCGGCCACCGAAATCCGTTTTTCGTACCTGCAGCCGACCGAACTCTTGCTTGCCCGCGACGTGCTCAACAAGCAGATTGTCGACACGCAGGGCATGAAGGTCGTGCGCGTAAACGACATCAAGTTTTCCATGTCGGGCGAAAATCAGCTGCGCCTGCTGGGCGCCGAGGTCGGTGCCCGCGGTCTGCTACGCGCCATCAGCCCCGCGCTCGAGCATATCGTCGAAGGCTTTATGAAGCACCTGGGCAAGCCGCTCAGTGAGGACATCATCGCTTGGTCCTACATGGACCTGCTCGACCGCTCGACCAAGAACATTCAACTCTCGGTGTCGCACAAGACGCTCGGCGAGCTGCACCCTGCCGACATCGCCGATATTATCGAGCAGCTCGACCCGCGCCTACGTGCGCAGGTGTTTGCGCAGCTCGATACTGCCCAGGCCGCCGAGGCCATCTCGGAGTTCGATGACGACGAGCTTATGACCGAGATGCTCGAGGGCCTGTCTGACACCGACGCATCGTCGATGCTGGCCATGATGGACCCGGACGATGCAGCCGACCTGATCGACGAGCTCGATTACGAGAAGGCCGAGAAGCTTCTGCGCCTGATGGGCGTCAAGGAGGAGAAGGCGATTCGTAACCTGCTGGGGTATGAGGACAACACCGCCGGCCGCATCATGACCTCGGAGTTTGTCTCCCTGCCCGCCACGGCGACGGTCGGTGACGCCATCGAGGCGATTCGCGAGCTCGACGAGGACTTCGAGAGCGTCTACTACGTCTATACCGAGGATCCGAGCGGCATGCTGACCGGCGTGCTTTCGCTGCGCACGCTGATCGTAGCCGACCGCGACGCCACGCTGGGTCAGCTGGCCTATCGCGACCTGGTCTATGTGTCGCCCGACGAGGACCAGGAAGACGTGACGGACGAGATGACCAAGTACGACCTGGTTGCCATCCCTGTCTGCGACGAGAACCGTCATATCCTGGGTATCGTAACCTTCGACGACGCCATGGACGTTATCGCCGAGGAGCACCAGGAGGACCTGCAGATCGCCGGTGTCGGCTCGGGCGATAGCGCGTCGGACGACTCGACGAACGTGCTCAGCTGGTTCGTGCATCGCCAGTACTGGGTTGTTGTATGGGGCATCGCGTCGTGCATCATGGCGACCGTGCTGGGGACGGCGCTCGGCTCCGCGCATCTGGTGGTGTTCCCCATGTGCGCCATGCCGCTCGTACTGCTGGCGGCCTCGCGCATGGTGTCGTTCGTCAAGAACTACTTCCTGGAGTATGACGGTCACGACGACGAGCCCAAGCCGTATCTGGGGTTCTTCTTCCAGAGCACGGGCATGGGCCTGATTCTGTCACTCGTGACCTACCTGTGCGCCCAGCTGGTGCGCACCGCCGCGTTCCCCGATGCGCCCATGTTTGAGGAGCAACTCTTTACGGGGTGCTTTAATATCGCTGCCATCATTTGCCTGGTTGGCAACATGAGCGCCGTGATTTACCTGATGGTGCTGTTCTGGCGTGACGAGCATGACCTCAACACGTCGGGCACCGCCATGAACGTTATTGCCGTCATGATCTCGTGCGTAGCGTACTGCGCCGCTGCGGTGCTGCTCACCATGTCGGTCATGGGTTAGGTGGTCGCGTGCAAAATACCAAGCAAAAGTCGGGCACCAAGCAAAAGTTGACCATCGCGGCCATCTTTGGCGCTATGGGCCCCGGTCTGCTGGCGGCGCTTTCGGGCAATGACGCCGGCGGCATTGCAACGTATTCCAGCGCGGGCGCCAGCTATGGCTACAAGATGCTCTGGATGCTTCCCGTCATGACTGTGCTGCTCATCGTGACGCAGGAGACCGCGGCGCGCTGCGGCTGCGTCACGGGCAAGGGCCTGGCATCGCTCATTCGCGAGCGCTTTGGCGTGCGCAAGAGTGTACTTGCTATGGCGGCGCTGTTGATCGCCAACACGGCTGTGACCATTTCGGAGTTTGCGGGTATCGCCAGCGGCCTTGCTCTCTTTGGCGTGCCGGCGAGCATCTCGGTGCCGTTGGTGGCGCTGCTGGTGTGGATGCTTACCATGTCGGGTAGTTTCCAGCGCATCGAGAAGATTCTGCTGCTGGTGAGCTGCGTGTTCGTGACCTATGTTGTCGCCGCGTTTATGGCTGGCCCCAACTGGGGTGAGGTCGCGGTCGACCTGGTCGTGCCTAACATTCAAAATGACCCCAGCTACGTGTCGCTCGTGGTCGCAACGATCGGTACCACCATCGCGCCGTGGATGATTTTCTTGGCGCAGAACAACGTGGTCGATAAGAACGCGGGCGAGGACGATATCGTGCTGCAGCGCATCGATACCGTGAGCGGCTCGCTTGCCGCCGATGTCATTGCCGGCTTTATTATCATCACGACCGGTACGGTGTTGTTCCCGGCGGGTATTCAGATTAGCGATGCCGCTGATGCTGCCCGCGCGCTGGAGCCTATTGCGGGTCAGTGGTCCACGGTGCTGTTTGCCTCGGGCCTGGTCGCGGCGAGCTTCTTGGCCGCCTGCGTGCTGCCGGGCGTTACGTCGAGCGCTATCTGTGAGGCATTTGGATGGGAGCGCGGTGCCGACCGCAGCTGGGACGAGGCCCCGGTCTATCGCGGCATCATTACGGCCATCATCGGTATCTCTGCCGTGCTGGTGCTTATGCCCGGCGTCGATCTGTTCCAGATTATGATGACCTCGCAGGTCATCAATGGCGTGCTACTGCCCGTGGTTCTGGTGTTCCAGGTGGTTATTGCCGCTGACCGTCACATTATGGGCACTAACCGCAACGGCCGCGTGTGGAATGTGCTCACTTGGGCGACTATCGGTGTGATTACGGTGCTCACGGTCGTCATGTTTGTGCTGCAAGCGATGGGCTACAGCGCTTAACGCCCACTTTTGCTTCCGAACAGGCCGCAGCCATGGGTTGCGGCCTGTTTTTCGTCTGCTATAGGGTGTTAGTTATATAGCAGTGGGCAAAAAATGCCAAATATGAGTACTGTTGCTAAGTGAATAGCATTTACATTCAAGAAGATAATAAACATAACCTATAGTATGTTCATTAAAATTGGCTCCAATACGCCTTAAACCAGTCAGGTTGGCTGTCTTAGGGGGTTGTAGGGTTCGCTCGGACGTCATTTTGGGTGGTTTTGCCTGCTACTAAAATGGTAACAGTACTCATATTTGCCCTTTTTTGCCCACAGACCTTTGAGGGTGCGGCGAAAAGGGCTTGTTTTGATTGTTTGGGGCAGGCACGAGGCGCGGAAACGATGTCTGGAGCGACGGAGCGGCCTGGAATTCATCCGTAGAGGTCTTCATTGGCTGCGCCAGGAGTGTCCCTAGGTACCGGCACATAAGGAACGTCCCTAACTGCCGGAGGGGGCGTCTGCCGTGGCAGACGCCCCCTCCGGATGTGGGAAGTTTGCGCTGCAGGTTACTTGTCGGTGCCCAGCTTGTGCGGCTTGAGAGCGAGCGCATTGACGAGCGCGTCGGTGGCAGACTTGACGGCTGCCGGCTGCGGATCGTTGACGCGATCCTCGGGGTGTACGGGCAGGTCCTTCTTGACAGCATCGTGGATCAAGTTGAGGTACTCAGTCACGCCAGTGGTCGATAGGTGCGTGCCATCGCCATCGAACAGGTCGTTGCGGTTAGCACTGTATCCGTACCAATCGATAACGCGCACGTTCTTGTAGCGCGTAGCGGCGTTGGCGATGGCCTGGTTGGTAGAGCCAACCCACGGCTGCGGGCTGCGCGTGTTCACAAACACCACAATACGCCTATCTCCTGCATCGGCCATGATGGCGTCGATCTGGTCGTCGGTTACCAAGCCGTTGGTGCCCAGGGAAAAGACCACGATCTTGCCGGCAAGGTTCTGCTGGATATAGCCCTCAAATGTCGCACGGCCCGCATCGAACTGGCGGCCCTTTTCGGCATCGATATGGCTGTGCGGGAACACGCCGTCAAAGGTGTCCACGGCACGCAGCGACACGGAGTCGCCGATCATAAGCAGATCGTAGGAGCCATCGGGGAAGCCGTCGTTGTCCTTGTCGGTGTCGTCGGCCGCCTGCTGGTCGGTGGGCGCGGTGTTCTTGGCTTCCTTGTTCAGAACTTCGGCGCCCTCGCCGCTCAGCGCAGACGTCTCGGGAACAAAGATCAGGCCGCCCAGCGCAACGACCAACACGACAGCGCAGGCTGCGCAGACGGGGACGTGCGCGCGTGCCCAGTTGGCGGGCGTGGTGGTGCCATCGCGGAATTCGGCGACGGTGCGCCCAAAGGCGCCCTTCCTAAACGGCGTCTCGATAAAGCGATATGAGCATTCGGCCACGGCGACCACCAACAGCACCTGCAAAATGTACTGCCACCACGGTGTATCGTTGATGTTGGCGACCGGGTTCATAAGCAACAGCAGCGGATAGTGCCACAGGTAGATGCTGTACGAGCGCTTGCCAACCCACACGAGCGGCTCGGCGGACAGCGCGCGGGCAACCATTCCCTGGGGCTGCACGCAGGCCGCGATGACCATGAGCGTGAGGATCGAGCACAGCAGCGTGCCTCCGCGATACTGGAAGGCGGTGTAGCCGTTGGTGAGCGCGACCATGGCGGCAAGGCCAACCAGACCCATGACGCCCAACACATCGATGGATGCGGGCGAGGACCAAAAACGCACGAGGGCGCTCGGCTGTGCCGGGGCGGTCTCGGCTGCTTCGTCGGCCTTCTCGTCAGGCTTGCCCTCGGCGTTCTTGCCGTGCTTGGCGGCGCCAGCTAGGCGATTGAGCCCCAAACGACGAGCGAGACGCACCGGCGCCAGGTCGCGATCGGGGATAAAGGCCATCCAGGCACCCAGAAGCAGCGAGAACACACGGGTGTCGGTGCCGTAGTACACGCGGCTGGGGTCGGCGGCAGGGTTGTAAAGCACCATCATGGCTAGGGCAGATACCACGGCAAGGCCCAGAACCACGCGGCGCGTGTTGGGCTTGCTCACATGCATGGATACCATGGCAAACAGCAGTGGCGGCCAAATCAGGTAGAACTGTTCCTCGATAGCAAGCGACCAAAAGTGCGTGAGCGGCGAGGGGTCGCCCAGAGCATTGAAGTACGAGACGTTTTGGGCAATCTGCCACCAGTTGTTGAAGAACAGCAGCGACGGCAGGATGTCGGGGCGCATCTTGGTGAGCATCACGTGGTTAAAGATGGTGCACAGCGCGCAGGTTACAAACACTACCGTTACCACGGCGGGGACCAGGCGACGGATGCGGCGAATCCAGAAGCTCTTGAGGTCGATGCGTCCGGTCTTAGCGACTTCGTTGAGCAGCAAGCGCGTGATCAGATAGCCCGAAAGCACAAAGAAGATCGTGACGCCAAGCAGGCCGCCCTGCGCCCACGTGAGGTTAAGGTGATAGAGCACCACCGCGACGACGGCGAGCGTACGCAGGCCGTCAAGGGCAGGGATGTAGCGGGATTTGGGGCGAGCAGGCGTCTGCTCCGCGGCGGGAGTGTTGGCGCGGCCCGCGTTGTTGGCAGAAGCACGATGGGGGCTCGCGGTGCGTCGCGGTTCG
>CAJMOM010000079.1:0-7425 GCA_905215005.1 uncultured bacterium
GGTGAGCGCACTGCTCGAAGCGCGCAGCGGCCTCAAGCGAGCCGGCGGCGGCAAGCGCGTGGGCGTTTTTGAATGCGATGAGCTCTACACCGTGCGCGTCCTGCCCAAGCTCAAGCCGACGTACTTTGTGCTGCTCAACCTGTTCCGTGACCAGCTGGATCGCTATGGCGAGATCGACCATACCCAAGACGTCATCGCCCATGCGTTGGAGCTCTCGCCGACAACAACGCTTATCTACAACGCCGACGACCCGCTGTGCGCCTCGATTGCCGCGCGCGTTCCCAACGCGAGTATTGCCTTTGGCATCGACGGCGCCACCAACACCGAGTCCGACCGTATTAGCGACTCGCGCTTTTGCTCACAGTGCAACGCCCCGTTGGAGTACGACTACGTGCAATACGGCCAGCTCGGCGCCTACCATTGCCCCTCGTGCGGCTGGGCCCGCCCTGCGCTTGTCCGTCGCGTGACGGGCGTGGAGCTCGGCTGCGACGGCTACGGCTTTGACCTGGTCTTTGGATCTGCGCCCGACGCGGCTGCCGCACACATCGCCACACGCTACAACGGCCTGTACATGGTCTACAACGTTGCCGCCGCCTTCTTTGCCGCGCACGAGTTGGGCGTGGGCACGGCGCTTCTACAGCCCACGCTCGATGCCTACGTCCCCGCCGGCGGACGCATGGGCCGCTGGGATATTGCCGGTCGCACCGTCGAGGCAAACCTGGCTAAGAATCCCGTGGGCTTCGATCGCCAGATCCAGTCCATTAAGACGGCGGGCGGCAGGCTCTGTGCTTTCTTCCTCAACGACAACGATGCCGACGGCCACGATGTATCGTGGATCTACGACGTCGACTTCGAGCGCATCGCCGACACGCCGGGTCTTGTCGCCTTTGCCGGCGGCACGCGTGCGCACGACATGCAGGTACGCCTCAAGTACGCCGGCATCGATGCCGCGATTATCTCGAATATCGAGCAGGCAATTGGCGCCGTGGCGGACGAGGCCGTCAATGACACCTTCTACGCCGTCGCTAACTACACGGCCTTCCCGCCGCTGGTCAAGGAGCTCGACGGACTGAAAGGCGCCACCGCCGACGCTGTTGCCGGGCGCGCCGTAGCCCGTGCCGACGGCAGCGCTCTTCCTGTCGGCATCGCGCCAGTCGAGCTTTCGCGCCCGCTGCGCATCGTCTACCTGTATCCCGATGCCCTTAACCTCTACGGCGACGGCGGCAACGTTATCGCGCTCGAGCGCCGTTGCGCCTGGCGTGGCATTCCCGCGCGTGTAGACGAGGTCCGTATGGGCGAAACGCTTGATTTGACCGATGCCGATATCGTCATGATGGGTGGCGGCTCCGACCGCGACCAGCTAGCCGTGGCACACGAGCTGCTCGCCCAAAAAGACAAGGTTGCGGCCTATGTTGAGGACGGCGGCACGCTGCTTGCCATCTGTGGCAGCTATCAGCTGCTCGGCCGTTCGTACTATATGGGCGAGGATCGCATTGAGGGCCTGGGCGTCATTGCCGCCGAAACCGTACGTGGCTCCGATCGCCTGATCGGCAACGTTGCCGTCAAAACCAATCTGGCACCTGAGCCCTTTGTGGGATTCGAGAACCATGGCGGTCGCACGCTTTTGGACGCCGATGCCACGCCGCTCGGAACGTCCGTCGTCACGGGCACCGGCAACAACGGCGATGATGGCCTTGAGGGCCTCATCTACAAGGGCGTCATCGGCACGTACCTGCACGGACCGGCACTGCCCAAGAACCCCGAACTCGCCGACTGGCTGATCGCGCACGCCCTCGAGCGCCGCGGCGATGCGCAGGCCACAGCCCTGCTGCCGCTCAAACCCCTCGACGACACCTACGAGCACGCCGCCATGAAGCTCCTCCCCTAACACCCCAACCACCACAAAGGGATAGACACCTTTGTGGTGGTTTTGACCCGTCCCAGCGGTTTGTCTCAATCTGTAACATCTAGACCGTTAAAAGTCGTCTTACTGTTACAGAATGAGATGTTCGTCCCAACACCTGCCTTTTGTCTCGATCTGTAACAGATAGAGCCGATTTGCCCGCCCAGATGTTACAGGTTGAGATGTTTGAAGATCGAGATAGAGAGCCAGCTCCTATGTGGTGGTTTTTCAGTTTGCCAACGATATGTGAACGGCTAAAAAAGTCTGCTATACTCTTTCCCGCTGTCCCCATCGTCTAGCGGCCAAGGACGCCACCCTTTCAAGGTGGATATCGCGGGTTCGAATCCCGCTGGGGGCACCATTTAAATTAAGAAGCTCGTTACCAATTCGGTGACGGGCTTTTTTCTTCCCCAACGCCGGGATTCGAACCCGACAGGGTGCGGAGCTGAGAAAACGCGTGAGCGTTTTCCAGCGCAGCACGCAAGGAGCGGAGCGACGCAGCGGAAGCGGGCGGCGCCAGCCGCACGTGGACATCCCGCTGGGGGCACCACAGAATCTGAGCAGCCCGTTACCAATTCGGTAGCGGGCTTTTTGCTACCGATATGCCGGGATTCGAACCCGACAGGGTGCGGATCCCGGCATCATCGCAAGGCCTGTGGACAAAAAATAGCAAATATGAGTACTGTTACCATTTTAGTAACAGCGATTTCATGCCTTCAGAAGGCGATTTAGACCTCAGGTGTCCTACAGCGAAAGAATTGCAGACGTTTATCGGCTAAGTACTTGGACATATGTTGCGTAACACTACATATTTTGCAAATAAATAATGTTACAGGACTTGTGACAGTACTCATATTTGACGTTTTTTGCCCACAGCCCTTTCTACCTAGGCAAATCGGCGGCAAAACGGGCTTCAAAGCGTCCTTCGCAAACAAAAAGCCGGAGCCCGCGTAATGCGGACCCCGGCTTTCAACCGTGACGGTATGTTGTCCCAGTCCTACACGTAGAACAGAATGTCGTCGTAGGTCGGGACCGGCCAGTAGTCGGCGGCCACGATCTCCTCCATGGCGTCCACGGCGGCACGCAGCGCATCCATAGCGGGAACGACCTCGTGCGCGTACACGTTGGCCTGCTCCTGACCATCGAGGCCCTCGGCCTTCTGATGCACGGCGTCGAGCGCCTTGATGGAGTCGTTGATGGTGGTGATGCCGTTGCAGAGCTTGTTGAGCGTGTTCTGCTCACACTGCATGGCGGCCTCGGCGCCGGCGGCACGAATAGTCTCAAGGCCCTTAGCGACCTTGGTGGCATAGGCGGTAATGACCGGGCGATAGGTACGACGCGCCTCGCGAACCATCGTGGTGGCCTCGATGTTCATGAGCTTGTTGTACTTCTCGAGTTTGCAGTCGTAGCGGCACTGGGCCTCGGCCTTGGTCAGGACACCCGTCTCCTCAAAGAGCGCAATGGCCTTATCGGAAACAAAGGCGGGCAGGGCGTCGGCCGTGGTCTTGTTGTTGGCAAGGCCGCGCTTCCCGGCCTCGACGGGCCACTCATCGGAGTAGCCGTCACCGGAGAAGAGGATGCGCTGGTGGTCGGTCAGGACCTTCTTGCAGTACTCGAGCGCAGCGTCCTGGAACTCATCCTCGGGCGTACCCTCAAGCGCGTCGGCGAAGGACTTGAGCGACTTGGCCACGGCGGCATCGAGCACCAGGTTGGAGTCGGAGACGTTCTGCTCGGAGCCGCAGGCACGGAACTCGAACTTGTTGCCGGTGAAGGCAAACGGGGAGGTGCGGTTGCGGTCGGTGTTGTCCTGCATCAGCTTGGGCAGGGTATCGGCACCCAGGTCAAGCACGCCGCGCGTGGCATGGACGGAAGCCTTGCCATCGATGATCTTCTCGACGACCTCGGTAAGCTGGTCGCCCAGGAAGATGGACATAATCGCCGGAGGAGCCTCGTTGGCGCCCAGACGATGATCGTTGCCGGCCGAGGCAACGGAGGCACGCAGGAGCTCCTGATAGTTATCGACGGCCTCGATCACCGCGGTGAGGAAGACGATGAACTGCAGGTTGTCGAGCGGGGTGTCGCCCGGATCGAGCAGATTCTCGGACTCGGTGCCAAGCGACCAGTTGTTGTGCTTGCCCGAACCGTTGATGCCCTCGAAGGGCTTCTCGTGCAGCAAGCAGACCAAGTCGTGACGGGAGGCGATGAGCTTCATTTTCTCCATCATGACCAGATTCTGGTCGATGGCCTCGTTGACTTCGCCATAGACGGGGGCGAGCTCATGCTGGCAGGGAGCAACCTCGTTGTGCTTGGTCTTGGCGGGAATGCCGAGCGCCCACAGTTCATCGTCCAGATCCTTCATATAGGCCGAGACGGTGGGGCGGATAGCGCCAAAGTAGTGCTCCTCGAGCTCCTGGCCCTTGCAGGGAGCGGCGCCAAAGAGGGTGCGGCCGGTGATGACCAGGTCCTTGCGCTTGCGGTAAGCGTCCTTCTTGATCAGGAAGTACTCCTGCTCGTCGCCCACGGAAGGAACAACCTTCTTGGGGGTCTTGCCAAACAGCGCCAAAACGCGCTTGGACTCACGCGAGAGCGCAGTCATGGAACGCAGCAGCGGGGTCTTCTTGTCCAGGGCCTCGCCCGTGTAGGAGCAGAAAGCCGTGGGGATGCACAGGACATCGTCCTTGATAAAGGCGGGGCTAGTGGGGTCCCAAGCGGTGTAGCCACGGGCCTCGAAGGTAGCACGCAGGCCGCCGTTGGGGAAGCTCGAGGCATCGGGCTCGCCCTGGATGAGGTTCTTGCCCGTAAACTTGGTAATGGCGGTGCCGTCGTGGTTGGGCTCCAGGAAGCTGTCGTGCTTCTCGGAAGTAATGCCCGAAAGAGGCTGGAACCAGTGCGCGTAGTGCGTCGCGCCCTTGGAGATGGCCCAGACCTTCATGGCATGGGCAACGGCGTTGGCCACATCCAGGTCGAGCGGCTCACCGCCCTCGAGGGTTGCAGCAAGGCGCTTCCAAATGTCCTTGGGGAGGTAGTCCTTCATGACTTCCTCAGAGAACACCATGGTCCCGAAGCGGTCAGTAAGTTCGGCCATACGGAACTCCCTTCGTATCGGCACCGCGTGAGAAGCGGTGTTGATTACTAACGAACGAGTCATAGCTTAGACTCGCCGTGTTTCCGCAACATTACCGTTATGTTGCTGTCGCGAAACCAATCAATGAGGTTACCCTATCGAGGCGGCGTTGCCACCCTCAACAGCCAATCAACTGTATAAATAGCAGACCTCTCCCCATGGTTTAAGGGTAGTCAATTTGGGATGGAGCTCTATTAACTGGTATTTCGCATCAGATACCATTCAATATAGCCCCATCCTACATTGACCGCTCTGTTATAGGAAATGCCGATAGCAAAGCATCTTTGATTGGTATCCTCAAATAGCGAGCGAAACTCCACCGTGACACAGCGGTGCTGTAGAATCCTTACAACACATCACACTATTACGTATCTAGAGGAGCACGATATGCGCGTCGACGAGGTTTTTAAGCAGGCAGCATCCCAGGGTATCGCGCCCGTTTCGTTTGAGATGTTCCCGCCCAAGGGCGAGCTCACCCTCGACACGGCTCGCGAAGTGGCAGGCAATCTGTGCAAGCTTTCGCCGAGCTTTGTCTCGGTCACCTGCTCGGCCGGCGGCTCGGGCAACGGTGCCACCACCGCCCCCATCGCGCATATGATTTCGAGCGAATTCGACACGCCCTCGGTGGCACACCTCACCTGCGTGGGCCGCACCCACGCCGACATCGCCGCCAAGATCGACGAGTATCGCACCGCCGGCGTTGAAAACATTCTGGCCCTGCGAGGCGATCTCCCTGCCGGCGCGACCGAGGACGACAAGCCCGCCTCCGACTACGCCTACGCCCGCGACCTCATCCCCGAGCTCGTCGACGCCGGCTTTTGCGTGGGCGCCGCAGCCTACCCCGAGGGCCACATTGCCTGTGAGGATCTCAACCTCTCGGTCGAACACCTCAAGCAAAAGCAGGACGCTGGCGCGAGCTTCTTTGTGACGCAGCTCTTCTTTGATAACGAGTGCTTCTACCGCTTCCGCGAGCTTGCCGACAAGGCCGGCATCACCGTGCCCATTACCGCGGGCATCATGCCGTTTATGGGCAAGTCGCAGATCAGCCGCATGGTCTTTATGTGCGGCGCGTCGCTGCCCTCCCCCGTCATCAAGATTCTCGCCAAATACGAGAACGACCCCGAGAGCCTGCAGGCAGCCGGTGTAGATTATGCCGCCCGCCAGCTTTGCGACCTCAAGGAGCACGGCGCCGACGGCCTGCACCTGTACACTATGAACCGTCCTGCGATCGCCGCGACCATTGTGGAGCGCCTGGGGTAATGGAAAAACCGCACATCGATACAACCGTTGTCGAAGTGCCGGCCGACCTTGCGTCGCCGGCGCTTTACCGTGTCGATGCTGCGCACCATCCCCGTGTCGACCGTGCCGAGATGCTGCGGTATCTGGGTTACGGCGGCCAGCAGATTGAGCCCGAGCTGTCACGACGTATTGAGCTTGTGGTCGAGCGTCTGGAACTTGACATTGAGCCCCGTGGCGTGCGCCGCGTGTTTGCCGTCGATGCCACGGGTGTGGACGAGCAGGGAGAGCCCAGCATCCGTCTGGTTGGAACCAACGTTGAGCTGCGCGGTCGCGATATCTATCGCCACCTCAAAGACGCCCGCTTTGCCGCGCTCATGGCATGCACCCTCGGCATGGACGCCGAGCGTCGCCTGCGCACCACGGGAGCCCAACATCCCCTGGAGGGCGCCGTGCTCGACGCCGCGTGCTCCGCTTACGTAGAAGCCGCCGTTGAGCAAATGGACCAGCAGGTCAAGACGGACGCCGCCGTTCATGGGCTCGCCGGCAACTGGCGCTTTAGTCCCGGCTACGGCGACTGCCCGCTCTCGGCCCAGCGCTCGATCGTCAATGCGCTCAACGCCACGCGGCTCATCGGGCTTACCGTCACACCCACCAGCCTGCTCATGCCCACCAAAAGCGTGACCGCGGTGATCGGCCTATTCGACGGCGAAGTCCACGACGCCCAGAGCCGCCCCACCTGCAATATCTGCCGCATGCGCGAGCACTGCCGCTTCCGCGCCGCCCACACCACCTGCTATTCCAGCCATTAGGAGCCCTCAATGTTTACTCCGCTTATCACTCATGATTCTGACGGCACTGCATTGGCGGCACCCGTTGATGCCGCACGTCGCAACGGTGCCACGTACAAGACGCGCACGATCGGCGATCTGCGCATTAAGGACGATCGCTTGCGTGCGGCCATCGAGGGCACGGGACACCTGCTGTTCGACGGCGGCATGGGCACCATGTTGCAAGCGGCCGGCATGAAGGCCGGCGCCCTGCCCGAGCTGCTCAACTTTGAGGAGCCCCAGGTTATCACCGATATCCAACGTCAATATGTCGAGGCTGGCTGTGACGTGATCACCGCCAACACCTTTGGCGCCAACGCCCACAAGCTCGA
>CAJMOM010000080.1:0-7404 GCA_905215005.1 uncultured bacterium
CCGCTGGCGCCAGCGAGGAAGAGCTTGCCGTCCTGCGCACCCGCCTGCGTCGTATCGACGGCATGGTCGAGTCGAACCCCATGCTCGGCCTGCGCGGCGTGCGCCTGTCCGTCGTCTTTGGCGATCTGCCGCTTATGCAGGTCCGCGCCGTCGCCACGGCTGCTGCCCGCCTTATCAAGGAAGGCGTCGACCCGCGTCCCGAGATCATGGTCCCGCTCGTCTCCATCACGGCGGAGCATGCCCAGACCCGCGAGGTCATCGAGCGCGTGATCGCCGAGGTTTCCGCCGAGGAAGGCGTCGAGCTCAATATTCCCGTGGGCACGATGCTCGAGCTGCCGCGTGCCTGCATGGTCGCCGACGAGATCGCCCATCATGCCGACTTCTTCTGCTTTGGCACCAACGACCTCACGCAGACGACCTTCGGCTTCTCCCGCGACGATGCCGAGGCCAAGTTCATCCCGCTGTACATGCACAAGAAGATCTTGAAGGACAACCCCTTCGAGACCATCGACGCGGCGGTGCTCGAGCTGGTGCGCATGGCCGTCGAAAAGGGTCGCGCCATCAACCCCGACATGCACTTTGGCGTGTGCGGTGAGCACGGCGGCGACCCCAAGTCCATCAAGGGCCTGTTTAACGTGGCCGATGTGGACTATGTGTCCTGCTCGCCCTACCGCGTGCCCCTCGCACGCCTGGCTGCCGCCCAGGCCAAGCTCGAGGCGAAGCGCTCCGCCTAACGTTTTGGGTATAGACGCCTAGCGTAGCCCCCTTCATGCCGCCCGCCTCATTCGTGAGGCGGGCGGTTATCATGTGCGGGTTTTGTCTTTTTGTCTGCGTAAAAAATTGTTCTTGCAGCAGAAACCCGCGCGTGTATACTCGAATACGTTTGTTCAACTACGTGCCGGCCAAGGTGGTACGGCACCTCTAGAAGAGTAAGGAATTGCACATGGATTACATCCGCGCAATCGAGCGTCAGCAGATCCGCGAGGACATTCCTCAGGTTCGCGTCGCCGACAACGTCAAGGTTCACTACCGCATTAAGGAAGGCGACCGCGAGCGCATCCAGGTCTTCCAGGGCGACGTCATCCGCATGGCCGGCGCCGGTGCCCGCGAGACCTTCACCGTCCGCAAGATGTCCTTCGGTGTCGGTGTTGAGCGTACCTTCCCGCTTCACAGCCCCAAGATCGCCAAGCTCGAGGTCGTTCGTCATGGTCGCGTCCGTCGCGCCAAGCTGTACTACCTCCGCGACAAGGTGGGCAAGGCTGCTCGCATCCCCGAGAAGCGCTAAGAAGATCGCAGCGTCTGTCCACTCGTTTGGACGTAAGGGTCACCTTCGGGTGGCCCTTCTTTTTATCTGATTTGCATGCAAGGAGGGCCTGGTATGGCCAATATGACGAGCTCGGTTTCGGCATCGCAGGTTGCCGGCGAGCTGGCGAGTGCCACGTTTGAGGAGATCCCCGCCCTCGTGGAGCATTATCGCGAGGACCCGCGCCAGCAGGTGATCAAGGCTTGTGAACGCGCCCTCAAACGCCATTCCAAAGAGGTTGCCGAGCGCGAGCGCGTCAATGACATGTACGAGCTTATGCATGAGCTTGGTGGCGATGGCGTGGTCGTGGGCGTCGACGAGGTGGGTCGTGGCTCGGTAGCGGGTCCCTTGACCGTGTGTGCCGTGTGTCTTCCGATGGAGCCGCGCATCTGGGGCATCAACGATTCCAAAAAGCTCACGCCGGCGCGCCGCGAGCTGCTCTCAGTGAAGATTGCCGAGGTGGCGACGGCGATCGGTTTTTGCCATATCGCTCCCGCGGATATCGATGAGATGGGCATGGCCCGCGCCATCCGCGCTGCCGTCGCGGGTGCTGTGGCCGATACGGGGCTTGAACCCGACTGCGTCCTCATGGACGGTAATCCTTTGGGTGCCGTTCCCAACGAGCGCGATGTGGTGAAGGGCGATGCCAAGATCGCCTGCATCGCCGCGGCGTCCATCATGGCCAAGGTCACGCGTGACGAGATGATGGTCGAGTACGACGCCGAGTATCCCGAGTACCATCTGGCCGAGTCGAAGGGCTATGCGAGCCCCGAGCATATCGAGGCCATTCGCAAACATGGACTTTGTCCTCTGCACCGCGTGAGCTTTTGCGGAAACTTTTTGCAGACTGACCGCCTTTTCTAGGTTAATTGTGGAGACAGGGACCTCCGGGGTTTTATAAACCTGCTGGTAGCGGGCCGTGTGTAACGTGATTGTTGCGTACGGCCCGTTTTTTGACGGCATTTGGTCAGCTTTTGGTTTGCTTCCGGTACTTACCCGCATGAAAGGTGCCCTCATCATCGGGGCAATGCAGTGTGCGGGAAAGGAGATCCCATGAGTGCCGCAAGCAAAAAGAGCAAGACGCAGCAGCTCAAGGAGCGTTGGGAAAACGGCGAGCTCGACTGCGGGGCGATGACGCCCGAGTTTATCAAGGGGCTCAGTCCCCGCGAGCTGGGTATGCTGGGCGAGCTGATCACCATCGACTACTTTAACGAGCGCGGCTACACCTTGCTTGAGCAGGGTTATCGTTGCACCGAGGGCGAAGCCGATCTGGTGCTGCTCGATGAGCTCGACGATGTCGTGGTGATGGCCGAGGTCAAGACCAGACGCGTCGCCCTGGATTGCAACATGCGGGTCTTTCCCGAGGAGGCCGTGGACGCCCAAAAGCAACGCCGCTACCGTCGTATCGCGAGCTGCTATCTCATGGAGCACTATCCGCTCAAGGCGATCCGCTTCGATGCCGTGGGCGTCACCATCCGCGGCGGGCATATCGCCGAGATCGAGCACCAGTACAACGCGTTCGATTGGCAGGTGTCGTGATGGCGTTTGAGACGTTTGCCGTTCACGCAGCCTGCATCCGCGGCGTCGAGGCGATTCCCGTCACGGTCGAGGTATCGCTTGCCGGCGGCGTTCCGGGCATCCAGATGCTCGGCATCCCGAGTATGGAGGTGATGGAGTCACGTGGTCGCATTCGCTGTGCGATGCGCTCTGCCGGGTTCGAGATCCCACGCTCGGGCATTACGGTCAATCTGGCGCCTGGCGATATTCGCAAGACCGGTAGCGGCTTTGATCTTCCCATCGCCATCGCGGTATTGGCGGCCGATGGTCAGATTCCCCGCGACAACCTCGATCGTTGTCTTATCGCCGGTGAGCTTGGCTTGGACGGTACGGTGCTTCCTGTCAAGGGCGAGGTGGCGTTTCAGCTGCTGGCTCGCGACATGGGGCTGTCTTTTATCGCCGGCAGATCAGACCAGCATGTGCCACTCGCGGGCGTGGATTGCGGATTCATAGATCATTTGTCTCAGCTTGCTCATGGTATGGGCGATGCCGCGCGGCATTATCTGGATTCCGAGGGTGTGGAGGCTACTTTTGAGCCCGAACTCGACTATGCCGACGTGCTGGGGCAGGAGGTTGCCAAACGCGGCATGGCACTGGCGGCAGCGGGTGAGCTCGGTTTGCTTATGATCGGGTCCCCGGGATCGGGCAAGACGATGCTTGCGCGCCGTATGACCGGCATCCTGCCTGAGCTTTCCGTTGAGGATCAGCAGGAGGCGCTGTGCATCCATTCGGTTTTGGGTGAGAACATTGATGGCTTGTTGGCGGGGCACCGGCCCTTCCGCAGCCCCCACCACAGTATTTCGACCGCAGGCCTTATCGGCGGCGGGCGCCCGGTGCACCCGGGTGAGATCAGCCTGGCTCATGGCGGCGTGCTCTTTTTGGACGAGCTTGCCGAGTTTCCCACGGGTGTGCTGCAGACGCTGCGTCAGCCCATCGAACGCGGCTACGTGAGGATCGTACGCGTCGACGGGGCCTTTACCTTTCCGTCGCGCTTTCAGCTGCTGGCTGCGAGCAATCCCTGCCCCTGCGGTTTTTTGGGCGATCGCGAGGTTCCGTGCCGCTGCTCGGCATCGATGGTCGAGCGCTATCGGGCAAAGCTGCGCGGTCCTTTGGCTGACCGTATCGACATGATGATCGATGTGACCCGTCCCGATCCCCAGGTGATTATCGAGGGCGCGGAGGGTATGTCGTCGGCCGAGTTACGTGACTACGTTGTGCGCGGTCGCGCTTTTCGCGCTTGGCGCGAATCCCGTATGGACGATGCGGATGCCGAGGCCGAGGATGACGAGACGCGGTCCATTGACGGCGTCGTTTCGACCTTTGAGCTCGATGATGCGGCGGAGAAGTGTGTGCTCGGCCTGTCGAAGCGCACGCATCTTACGGGTCGCGGCATCGTGCGCCTGGTGCGTATCGCGCGTACAATCGCCGACGTCGCCGAGAGCGAGCAGGTGACGCAGGACCACGTGCTCGAGGCGGCGATGTACCAGGGAAGGAGGGACCAATGATGGCCGAGGGGACCTTCGAGCTGCATCCAGGTGACGCGTTGTATCCCGAGACCGTTTTGGAGCTTTCTGATGTACCTCAGACGCTCTATGTGCGCGGCAACCCCGAGGCGCTTTCGACGCCCGCGCTCTCCATCATCGGCGCGCGAAAGGCCTCGCCGTATGGTCTTGCCGTGGCAGAGCTTGCGGCAAAGGTTGCGGTCGAGGCGGGAGTGACGGTAGTTTCGGGCGGCGCGGTCGGTTGTGACCAGGCCTCGGGTTGGGCTGCGGTCAACGCCGGCGGCAAACACGTCGTGGTGCTGGGGACGGGCGCCGACGTGGTCTACCCGCGTTCGAGCGCGGGGCTTATTACACGCACGCTCGATATGGGTGGCGCGGTCGTGTCGATCTCTCCGTGGGGCATGGGGCCGCGCAAGTTTGCCTTTCCGCGCCGCAATCGCGTGATCGCGGCCCTGTCGCAAGCCCTCTTTGTATCCGAGGCGGGTATGCCTTCCGGGACGTTTTCTACAGCCGAGGCTGCTATGGATTTGGGGCGCGAACTTCTTGCCGTGCCGGGGTCGATCCTATCGCCCGAGTCGCGTGGCACGAATTACCTCATTGCGAACGGTGCCTGCTGCATCATCGACGAGGAATCTATCGAGATGGCTATCTCACGCATCTACGGCACCCTGCGCTACTCTCGCCCCGATGCTCCCGGCATTGCCGACCTGAATCCAACACAGCAGACCGTGATGCATGCGCTCATCGCCTCTCCGCTCAAGGTCGACGACATCGCGGCGCTCGTCTCGCTCGATGCCGTCGGCGTACTCAAACTCCTGGGTTCGCTTGAACTCGAGGGCCTTATCGAGCGCATGATGGATGGAAGGTATGCGCCCTCCAAGTTTGCTCTTCACGCCCAGACGCCCTTCGGTCACAATGGAAAACGTGTCAATTAGAAAGGTGTTTGCAGATGCAGTTCGATCAGGTGACGGTTATCGGTGGCGGTCTGGCGGGTTCGGAATGCGCGATCCAGCTGGCAGACCGCGGGTTTGCCGTAAAGCTGTGCGAGATGCGCCCCCAGGTGAGCTCCCCGGCCCACCATACCGATCACCTGGCAGAGCTCGTCTGCTCCAATTCGTTTAAGTCGACCCGTCCAGATTCCGCTGCTGGCCTACTAAAAGCCGAGCTCGAGCGCATGGGTTCAGTCCTGCTCGATTGCGCCCATCGTGCGGCCGTTCCCGCTGGCGGCGCCCTGGCGGTCGACCGCGTCAAGTTTTCCGAGTTTGTCGAGGCCGAGGTTGCCGCCCGCCCCAATATCGAGATCATTCACGGCGAGGTCACGCAGATTCCCGAGGGTCACGTGGTCATTGCTGCCGGCCCCTTGTGCTCGCCGGCGCTGAGCGAAGAGGTCATGAAACTCGTCGGCGGCGACGCTCTTGCGTTCTTCGATGCCGCGGCTCCGATCGTCGATGCCTCTACGCTCGATATGGATGTGCTGTTCTCGCAGTCGCGCTACGAGGAGCAGGGGAGCGGCGACTATCTCAACGCTCCGCTCAATAAGGAGGAGTACGAGGCCTTTATCGAGGCGCTTACCACGGCCGACCGCGTGGTGCTCAAGGATTTTGAGGGCGGCGATCTGTTCCAGGCCTGCCAGCCTGCCGAGGAGGTTGCACGCACCGGCAAGGATGCCATTCGCTTTGGCGCCATGAAGCCCGTCGGCCTCACCGACCCGCGTACCGGACGTCGCCCCTGGGCGGCGATTCAGCTGCGTGCCGAGAACAAGGAGAAGACCGCCTATAACCTGGTGGGCTTCCAGACCAACCTGACCTTTGGCGAGCAGAAGCGCGTCTTCCATATGGTGCCGGGCCTGGAGAACGCTGAGTTCTTCCGCTACGGTGTCATGCACCGCAATACCTTTGTCGATGCCCCGCACGTGCTCGATGGCACCTTTGCCGTGCCCGGTACCGGCGTGCGCCTGGCCGGTCAGATCACCGGCACCGAGGGGTACATGGAAGCCGTGGCGACAGGTCTGCTCGCGGCGCTCAACACCTATGCCGAGGCTATCGGTGCTGCGGGCGTCGAGTTGCCGCGCGTGGGCGCCCTGGGTGCGCTCGTGGGCTATGCGACCGATCCTGCCACCGTGGGCTATCAGCCCATGCATGTCAACTTTGGCCTGGTGCCGCCACTCGAGGATGGTAAGCGCCGCAGCAAGCGCGACCGCTACCAGGCCTATGCGGACCGTGCGCTCGAGGCCCTTGATGCCTATCTGGCCACTCGACCCGATCTGTTTGGAGGCGACCGGTCATAGCCTGTGACCTGTACGACACCGTCGACTCGTTTATCGCCTACATCGCACGTGTCGAGGGTCTTTCTCCCAACACGGTGACGGCCTATGGCTCGCGGTTGGAGCGCTTTGCTGCCTGGTGCGAGCGCGAGGATATCGATGCTTTCGCTGCCGACGTGCGCACCATTCGTCGCTATCTTGCCGAGCTTTCGCGTGAGCAGGTGGCCCCCCGAACGCTTGCGGCGCACCTGTCGGCTATCCGATCTCTCTATCGCTGGATGGCTGCCGAGGGGATTGTCGAGGGCGATGTGGCCTCGGCGATCGCATCGCCCAAGCTGCCGCGTGACCTGCCGGGCGTCCTTACGACCCATCAGGTCGAGGCGCTGCTCAAGACGCCTGATACCTCGACGCCCGCGGGACTGCGCGATGCGGCGATGCTCGAGCTGCTCTATGCCTCGGGTGCTCGTATCTCTGAGCTCGCAGCACTCAATGTGGAGTCCATCGCTTGGTCCGAACGCACGCTGCGCCTGTGGGGCAAGGGGAGCAAAGAACGTATTGTCCCTCTGTATCGTCGTGCGCTCGAGGTGACGCGTCTCTATATTGAGGAGGGGAGGCCGGAGTTGCTCGCTCAGGCAAAGCGCCGTGACCCCGCTACCGGGCCGCATCCGCTGCTTATATCGGCGCGCGGCAATCGCATGAGCGCCGCCATGCTCAGGCGGCGGTTCCATACGCTGGCGACGCTCGCCGGCATTCCTCCCGACATCGCGTCGCATGCGATG
>CAJMOM010000081.1:0-7238 GCA_905215005.1 uncultured bacterium
TCGACACCGCCGAGTTCGCGATCCCCGGCCTTGACGACGAGTTCCGCGTCATCGTCTCCCCGTGGATTCTGACGGTGCTCGTGACCGACCGCCTGGCTCGCTACTACGAGACGGTCACCAAGCACAACCTCAAGTATCGTCGCTACTATCACCAGTTCGACTACTAAAGAAAACGGGTGCGGGAACGCGCCGGGCTATTGAGAGGAACACAGAATGAGACAGTACATCATCGCCAGCCATGCGCACTTCGCTACCGGCATCAAGGAGAGCATCGAGCTGCTCTCGGGCGCTCGCGACAACGTCCACGATCTTTCGATGTTCGTCGATGACCGCATGGACGTGGCCGAGGAGGCCCAAAAACTGCTGGCAGGCATGGCTGCCGACGATGATGTCGTTGTCTGCACCGACCTCTTTGGCGGCAGCGTCAACAACGAGTTCACCAAGATCGTCCAGACGCGTCCCCGCACGTACCTCGTTACCAACATGAACCTTCCTCTGCTCATCCAACTGCTGTTCTCTGACGAGTCGGCGCCGGTTGAGGAGACGATTCGCGCCATCGTTGCTGCGGACGATACGCGCGTGAAGTTTGTCAACGATCTTTTGGTCGATGACGAAGAGGAAGAAGAGTTCTAATCCGCAGCACCTACTGACGCGCCGTAAGACGGCACAAGACCTTTGGGGGTCACATTATGATTCAGCTACTTCGCGTTGACCATCGCCTGCTTCACGGCCAGGTCGCAGTTTCCTGGGTTCAGGGCCTCGGCTCCAACTGCATCTTCTGCGTGGGCGATAAGGTCGCCAACGACCCGGTGTGGAAGACGACGCTCAAGATGGGCAAGCCTGCCGGCTGCAAGCTCGTCATCAAGGATATGGCGAATGCCATCGAGGCTATCAACTCGGGCGTGACCGACAAGTACAAGATGATCATCTGCGTTGCCACTATCGCTGAGGCAAAGCAGCTTGTTGAGGGCTGCCCGCAGATTAAGTCGGTCAACCTGGGCAACACCAAGCCCAAGGACGAGAAGCGCCCCGATGCTCGTCAGGTCTCTCGTCAGATCTTCCTGACCGCAGCCGAGGAAGCCGATGTGCGCGAGATGCTGGATCGTGGCGTTGAGGTCGAGATTCGACCCCTGGCCGATGACCCCAAGGTTGACTGCGCCAGCGTGCTCTAGGCGTTTGAATTCGAAGAGTCTGAGCTCTTCGTAGTGTCCTATTAGGAAAGGGGGATGTATGCTTACCCAAGCAATCCTCATCGGACTTATCGCCGCATTTGGTAAGTTCGACTTCCAGCTCGGTACGCTCTATGCGTTCCGCCCCATCGTCCTGTGCCCGCTCGTGGGCCTGGTGCTGGGGGACCTGCAGTCCGGCCTCGCGATCGGTGCGAGTCTGGAGCTGCTGTTCATGGGCTCGATCTCCATTGGCGCCTACGTGCCGCCTGATGAGACGATCGGCGGCGTGCTCGCCTGCGCCTTCGCTATCCAGCTGGGCCAGAGCACCGAGGCAGCCATCGCGCTTGCCATGCCCATCGCCACGCTGTGCCTTGCCATCAAGAACATCCTCAACGCCGCCCTGCCGATCCTGGTTGACCGCGCTGATGTCTTCTCCGGCCAGGGCAACCTTAAGGGTGTCTATGCGATGCACTTCCTGATCGGTTTAACCGGCATCATCATGGCGTTCCTGCTGTGCTCGCTGTCGTTCTATCTGGGTGCTGACGCTATCCAGGGCGTGCTCGACTTTATCCCCGACTTTGTTCTTGCTGGCTTTGGCGTTGCCGCCAACATCCTGCCGGCCATGGGCTTCGCCATGCTCGGCCGCCTGGTGCTCACCAAGCAGCTCGTGCCCTTCTACTTCCTGGGCTTCCTGCTGTGCTCCTACGCCAACGTGCCCGTCCTGGGCGTCGCCCTGATCGCCATCATCATCGGCATCGACAAGTTCGACCTGCTCGGCCTGGGCGGAGCCCAGCCCCAGCTCTCCGCGGAAGGGGATGAGGACGATGACTTCTAGTCCCGAGAACAAGATCACGCGCTCCGACCTCGTCAAGAGCGCCGTCAACACCGGCGCCCTGGGCATGGAGTTCTCCTGGACCTACTACAAGCAGATGAACATCGCCTTCTGCCTGATGGTCGCCAACATGCTCAAGAAGATCTACGCCGGCCGCCCCGACGACTACGCCGAGGCCCTGCACCGCCACTGCGCGTTCTTCAACATCACCGTCCAGTTCGCCCCGTTCGTCGGCGGCATCGCGATGGCCATGGAGGAGAAGGTCGCCCGCGGCGAGATCGAGCCCGAGAGCGTCAACGACGTCAAGGCCGCCCTCATGGGCCCGCTGTCCGGCATCGGCGACTCCATCTTCCTGTCGACGCTGCGCGTGGTCGCCGCCGCGGTGGGCATCAGCCTGTGCCAGGCCGGCAACCCCTTCGGCCCCATCGCCTTCCTGCTCATCTACAACGTCCCCGGCTTCGCGCTGCGCATCTGGGGCGCCGTCAAGGGCTACGAGCTGGGCGTGGGCTTCCTGGACGAGGCCCAGAGGACCGGCCTCATGCAGAAGATCATGACCTGCGTGGGCATCGTGGGCGTCATGGTCGTGGGCGCCATGTGCAAGGACATGTTCTGGGCCAGCATCCCGGTGGCCATCGGCTCGGGCGACGACGCCCAGACCCTCCAGGACATCCTGGACGGCATCATGCCCGGCATGCTCGGCATGATCGCCTTCTGGCTGTACTACTGGCTGCTGTCCAAGAAGATCAACCCCATGGTGCTGATCGTGGCCACCATGGTCGTGGGCATCATCGGCGCGTTCTTCGGCGTGCTGGCGTAGGCTCCTACGTTCTATTCTGCCCCCAAGGGAAACGGCGACCCATTGCGGTCGCCGTTTTTTATTACCGAAAGCTAGCTGGAGGTGCTTCGTGATTCGATCTGACAATCCACCCGATAATGGCGTGAGCGGGGCGATGTATCTATTTGGCACGGCGCTCCTGTGGAGTTTTATCGGCATCCTCGTTCACGCAAATTCGCAGTCAGCTCTTTTGATTGGTGCCGTCACGGCAATATTTATGGCGCTCTTTATCCTGCTCGTCGGCAGGCCTGTCCTCCGCGTCAGCCGTCTTATTGTCCTTGTGGCCGTCTGCAACTTCGTGACGGGCACCACGTTTAACTTTGCCAACCAGCTCACGACGGTCGGCAACGCGATCGTCCTGCAGTACACCTCGATGATTTTCGTTATCGTGTATCAATCGCTCGCAACTCGCACGTTGCCCTCGCCTGCGAAGATTGCCTCCGTGGTGGTTGCTTTTACGGGTATGGGACTTTTCTTTTTAGGTGATTTGAGTGCCGAGGGCATGCTCGGCAACCTGCTTGCCGTCATTTCGGGCGCCACCTTTGGGCTGTGTTTCTTTTTAAACTCTCGCTCCGATGCGTCGCCCATGGTGTCCTCGCTCATCTCCTGCGGCATCTCGATACTGCCGATCGTCTATTTTGCAGGCGACCTAGGCTCCGTGAAACCCTTTGAGTGGGGGCTTATGCTGGTGCATGGCCTTTTTTGCAGTGGCCTTGCGAGTGTGCTGTATGCCAAGGGGATTGCGCGCACCAACGCGTTTGCGGCCAACTTGGTCTGCATGAGTGAGGTCGTGCTCGCTCCCTGCTGGTCGGCGCTCCTCTTTGGCGAGGTCTTTAGCTGGAACGAGTTCTTGGGCGCGGCGATGATCGTTTTGGTGATTGTGGCCAACTTGGCATCCGATGCTTTTGGCGACGGCTTTCTGGTGGCGCTTGTCCGCCATCGAAACAAAGAGCATGCCTAATAGGATGCGTCTGCCGTTTACGGTAAAAAACACCCCGCTGAGCGACTGGTATTAAATAAGGCGAACCTGCATACCTATAATTGGTATCAAATCATTTGTGCCTGGTATGGGTGTTAGCAGCACGCCAGGTGCGCTTCGGACCGTGTGGTCAAACTCCCGGATTGATATCAATAACGCGCGCGACGGGAGTGACGACGGTTCGAGATTCCTTATTGGGAGGAACTATGCTTGTCCAAGCAATCCTCGTCGGCTTAGTCGGAGCTTTTGGATGTCTCGACTACCAGCTCGGCACCCTCTACGCATTCCGCCCCATCGTCCTGTGCCCGCTCGTGGGCCTGGTGCTGGGGGACCTGCAGACTGGCCTTGCCGTTGGCGCCAGTCTGGAGTTGCTGTTCATGGGCTCGATCTCCATCGGCGCCTACGTACCGCCTAACGAAACCGTCGGCGGCGTGCTCGCCTGCGCCTTCGCCATTCAGCTCGGTCAGGGTACCGAGACGGCCATCGCGCTCGCCATGCCCATCGCCGTCCTTGCGCTGACGATCGGCAACATTACCAATGCCTTGTTCCCCGTGTTTGTCGATATGGCAGACAAGTTTGCCCTCAAGGGGAACCTCAAGGGTATCTACGCCGTTCATTGGGGAATTGGAATCTGGGGCTGCGTCGAGTACTTCCTGCTGTGCGGCGGCGCCTTCTATTTGGGTTCCGACGCCATCCAGGGCTTGCTCGACTTCATCCCGCCCTTCATCATCGACGGTTGTGGCGTGGCCGCCAACATCCTGCCGGCCATGGGCTTCGCCATGCTCGGCCGCCTGGTGCTCACCAAGCAGCTCGTGCCCTTCTACTTCCTGGGCTTCCTGCTGTGCTCCTACGCCAACGTGCCCGTCCTGGGCGTCGCCCTGATCGCCATCATCATCGGCATCGACAAGTTCGACCTGCTCGGCCTGGGCGGAGCCCAGCCCCAGCTCTCCGCGGAAGGGGATGAGGACGATGACTTCTAGTCCCGAGAACAAGATCACGCGCTCCGACCTCGTCAAGAGCGCCGTCAACACCGGCGCCCTGGGCATGGAGTTCTCCTGGACCTACTACAAGCAGATGAACATCGCCTTCTGCCTGATGGTCGCCAACATGCTCAAGAAGATCTACGCCGGCCGCCCCGACGACTACGCCGAGGCCCTGCACCGCCACTGCGCGTTCTTCAACATCACCGTCCAGTTCGCCCCGTTCGTCGGCGGCATCGCGATGGCCATGGAGGAGAAGGTCGCCCGCGGCGAGATCGAGCCCGAGAGCGTCAACGACGTCAAGGCCGCCCTCATGGGCCCGCTGTCCGGCATCGGCGACTCCATCTTCCTGTCGACGCTGCGCGTGGTCGCCGCCGCGGTGGGCATCAGCCTGTGCCAGGCCGGCAACCCCTTCGGCCCCATCGCCTTCCTGCTCATCTACAACGTCCCCGGCTTCGCGCTGCGCATCTGGGGCGCCGTCAAGGGCTACGAGCTGGGCGTGGGCTTCCTGGACGAGGCCCAGAGGACCGGCCTCATGCAGAAGATCATGACCTGCGTGGGCATCGTGGGCGTCATGGTCGTGGGCGCCATGTGCAAGGACATGTTCTGGGCCAGCATCCCGGTGGCCATCGGCTCGGGCGACGACGCCCAGACCCTCCAGGACATCCTGGACGGCATCATGCCCGGCATGCTCGGCATGATCGCCTTCTGGCTGTACTACTGGCTGCTGTCCAAGAAGATCAACCCCATGGTGCTGATCGTGGCCACCATGGTCGTGGGCATCATCGGCGCGTTCTTCGGCGTGCTGGCGTAAGGGCCCGGCTGCATAGATTTTCGCTGCAACCTGGAAAGGGGATGGAGCAGGCCTATGCCCTCCATCCCCTTTTTGTATAGAAGGAGTTCGTATGTTCGCGAAGGATCGCGAAGCAATGCGCCTGACGCCGGCAGAAGTCAGGCTGATTCTTATTGAGTCTCTGCAATGGTGCGCCAACAACGCGGTGTACTTTTTAGGGCTTATCGGCGCGGCGACGTATGATCTGGCTGGCACGGCCTTTTTGGTTGCCACCATTACGCTCGTGCGCAATCTTATGACGTCGGCGGGCAATATGGTGTCGGGCTCGGTCATCGATCGCTTCGGACCGCGCCGGACGTCGTTTGTGACGTGCGTGATTACGGCAGTGCTATCGCTTGGCGTGGGGCTGGCGCCGTTGTCTGTCCCCGGGCTTGTGTTTGCCGCGTGCGTCTTGGGACTTGCGGGCGGCTTTATCAACACCTGCACGCATGCGTTTCCGGGATACCTGGAGTCGACCACCGAGGGCCGTACCCGCGTGAACGGTCTCATGGTGTTCTACAGCAATATCGCCTATACCGCTGGCCCGCTGCTCGGTGGTGCCATCGTGAGCTGTTTTGCCACGCAATCGGTCTATCTGCTCATGGCGGGCATGATGGGTGTGGCGGCCGTGCTCTCCTTGGGCTGTCACGAGTGTGTTGCTCCCGCAAAAGGGGGGAAGCCGAAGGGCGGTATTCTGGGCGGTATGGCCGAGGGCGCGCGACTTACGTTTCGCGACCACGACCTGCGCCTCATCTTTATCTCGGGCTTTTTGGGTTTCTTTGCGTTTGGCGCGTTCGATTCGCTGGAGTCGTTGTTCTATCGCGATGTGCTCAACGTGGATATCGTCTGGCTGGGCTGGCTGTCCTCGGTCGTGGGCCTCACTTCCTCGGTGGGCGCGTTCATCCTGACCAAGCTTTCTGCCCGCCATGTCAACCTGCGATTGCTGCTCGGCGCGCTCATGGCCGTGGGCATTGGGTCCATGGTGTACGTGGGCACCGATATGCTGGGGGTCGCGATTATCGGTCAGGCGATTAACGGTCTGGCCTGGGGATTCCTGGAACCGCTGCAGATGATCTTGATTCAGGAGCGCGCTGACATCAAATACCTGGGGCGCATTACCGGCTTTGTGCGTTTTGGCCTGATGAGCGCCGGCGTGCTGCCGCTGCTGGCGGCTCCGTTTTTGGCGGAGGCTTTGGGTGTCCAGACGGTACTGTTTGGGGCATCGACCATTATTGCGCTGGTAGGAACGCTGTTCTTTGTCACACAAGGGAGGCGCCAGAGGCGTTAGCTATACATTCAATTCTAATTTAATACCACTCACCAGAGAATTTCGACCGTTCACCGAGGATTGGAGCAGATTGATAAGTGGTATTAAAAACACATTAGGTGTATGTCTATAATTGGTATCGAAAAGAAACGCGATGTATAGAGTTGCGTGCAGGACAGAAAGGAAAAGCCATGAAGGAAACCGAGAAGATCGAGATCATGCACTTTAGCCAGGAGGGCTACGTCGAGGACGGCAAGAACGTCTACGAGACCGGCAAGAAGATGATTGAGCTCGCCGACAAGGTCGCCGACGAGGGCTACGACGCCGTGTTCCTGATGGGCGTC
>CAJMOM010000082.1:0-7073 GCA_905215005.1 uncultured bacterium
GCCGTTTCGCCGGAGTGGCAATCGGGCGAGATCAAGGCCATCAAGAAGGGTCGCGGCGCCAAGCGCATCGTCGCCAACACCATGGCAGATTGCCTCGCGTTTTTGGACGAGCATCCGGGCTCAAGCGTGCGCGTGCTCACGACCGGCGCCGCCGAGGAGCAGGAGCTCGTCAGCCAAGCGCTCACAGGCCAGGACTACGTGGACGCCGGCACCGGCCCCATCGGCTGCACCATCGCCACCCACGTAGGCGTCGACGCCATCGCCATCAGCTACTGCCCCCGCTACCAACCTGCCAAATAGGGACAGGTTTATTTTGGCAGGTTTTATCCGGGCAAACGTCCAGCGCCAACAAATACCAGCCTGACAAGATCGGGCAGGCAGGGGCTATCGAACAACCAAGGCACAACCAGCCGTAGCAAAGTCATCATGCCGGCGCACCCCAACTCAAGGCGCGCCGGCATCCCTTTAGGAATTGCGGCGAGAAGGGGGCCGAATAGTCGAAAGACAGCGAACCGCTGAATGCCACTCACGGAGCGGCACCCCACTATCACCGAACCAAAATCAAAGTCGAGTATCTCAAATAGCCGAAATGGCGTACTCTCATCCCAATGAACGCTGACAAGAATGGCATTCAAATGAGCAACGCCGTGCATCAATACGCCCTTTTCGGGAACGCCTTATTCAAACTCAATAAAACGGTCGTCCACGCTTCGGATCCGCGTAAGCAAATCGTAATCTGTAGCAACGGTCCAGACATCCGTTACGCAACACTCGAAGAATGGGACAAAGCCGGCAAATCTTTCGATGAACGTGCACAGACCGAGGGCATCGTTACCAGCGCGAGCCCAGCGCGCGACAAACTCGAGCTCTTTCGCAATCTTTTTACCGGCCGCAAAGATGTGCACGCTCACGGGTATCGCAGAAAAGACGGGGGCATCGGCTATACACCTGCCTGTGCAAATGAGTGGAAGCCAGGCATTTGTCCCAAAGCAAGCCATCAGAGAATTAAATGCGCAGAATGTCGCAGCCGCACATTCCTTGAGCTGAACGATGCCGCCATTATCGCCCATTTCAAAGGCAGTGACGACAGGCTCCGGGACGTCATAGGGCAATATGTTCTCGACAAAGATTGCAACACAAATGTCCTTGTCATTGATTTTGACAAAGCCGATTGGAAAGAAGCGACAAATGCTATCAGGCTTGTCGTAAGAAGCCATGGAATTAACGCTGCGGTCGAGCGATCAAGGTCAGGCAACGGCGCGCATATCTGGTTTTTCTTCCTAGAACCTATGAACGCAAAGACAGCACGAGATTTCGGCAGCTGCCTTATCGCCGAAGCAGCGGCACTCAACAAGACAATCACCTTCGAAGCCTTTGACCGAATGATACCCGCGCAGTCCACCATTCCTGAGGGCGGCTTTGGAAATCTCGTTGCGCTGCCCTTTCAGGGAAAAGCGCAGCGGAAAGGAAACAGCGTATTTGTTGACGAACGGTTCGAGCCCTTTCCCGACCAATGGCTTTACCTTTCGCAAATCCAACTAATCTCGCGTGCGACGGTGGATCGTCTGATCGAGGGTACCGAAAACAAACCGCTTGGAATAGCAACAGCTGCAGCGACAAACAAAACCAGGCGCAATGTCCAAAAGCCACGAAAGCGGCTCCCGCTCACGCCACGAGACTTCCCCTCGAACCTGCCCGTCACACAAGCCGATATGCTCTACATCCCCGAAAAGTCTCTGAGCCCGGCAGCTCAAATGGAAGTCCGCAGGCTTGCGACATTTGCCAACCCGGAGTTCTTCCGTGCGCAATCTATGCATCAATCAGTATTCGGCAAACCGCGACTCATAGACCTCAGCGAACTTAGAGATGGCCGCGTCGCGATTCCCAGAGGCTGCAAAGCCCAACTTGAGCAGCTGCTTCAAGAAGCCCACGTTACTGCCGATTATTCAGACAAACGCAGCACGGGCAATCCAATTGAGATGGCATTCAAAGGGGCCCTTCATCCCGAACAGCAAATTGCCGCCGACCAGATGCTTGAATACGAAGACGGAATCATGTCTGCGCCAACGGGCTTCGGTAAAACCGTCATCGGAGCTTATCTTATTGCCACCGTTGGTCTTCCGGCGCTCGTCATTGTTCCAAAGACTGCGCTCATAGCCCAATGGAAATCGCAGCTCGAACGATTTCTTGACATTACGGACACCAGAGAGCCGGTCCGAACGCCAAAAGGACGAATCAGCAAAAAGCAACCTCCCCTTATTGGACAAATCGGAGGGGGCAAAACCGCCGTCAGCGGCCTTATCGACGTCGCTTCCTTTCAGTCGCTATCTGGCAAAGACTCCCAAACCGGGGAGCCGATAGTTAAGGACCTTGTTCGTAATTACGGCCTCATTATCTGCGACGAATGCCACCATGCTGCCGCGCCACAGCTCGAGCTCGTCCTCAAGTCCGCTCCAGCCAAATATGTATATGGCCTTTCCGCGACACCTGAGCGCTCCGACGGACTCACTCGAGCGCTCTCGATGCTCTGCGGCCCGCTTCGCTATGCCATCGATCCAAAAACACAGGCAATTCAGCAGGGTATCCAGCGCATCGTGCGACCGAGATTTACCGGCATTCGGCTATCCACCTACGAGCCGGGTGCAAGCTTCAATCAAATTCTTGATCTGCTGTGTGCACATGCGGCAAGAAACGAATTGATTGTCGATGACGCCCTCGAAGCAGCGTCAAACGGTCGGCATCCGCTCATACTATCCAAAAGGAAAAAGCATGCTGAGGAACTGTTCAGGTTGCTTAATGATCGCAGACACGAGCCCATACTCTTAACTGGAGAAATCGGCGCCAAAGAAAGAAAAGCGATACTGAACAGTCTTCCCGGCTTTGAGCATGAACATCGGATCATCGTCGCCACCGAAAGCCTTCTGAGCGAGGGCTTCGATCTGTCCTACCTTGACACCCTATTCATCGCCACGCCGATATCTTGGGACGGCAGCGTAACGCAGCAGGTGGGCAGACTGCATAGAAGCCACGAGGGCAAGCAACAGGTTGAGATATTCGACTACATTGACCTGTCGATACCCATGCTCGCCCGCATGTACCAGAAGAGACTCAAGACGTACGCCAAACTGGGGTACGAAATATATTCAGTAGAGGACAGCGAGCAACCCGATTACAACATTCTCATAGAGCCGGCAAACGCTATTGAGGCATTAATTAAAGACATCACCAGTGCCACAAAGAGCGCCTTGATAGCCGCATCCTACGCATCCGCCGCATGCCTCGCGAAACTCACCGCCACACTCGCAGGCGCAGCCGCCCGTGGGATTACCCTTGAGATTTATGTTGCCTCAACTCCGCGCGATGACGCGAAAGCGATTTTTGCCGAGATGAACGTCGACTATTCCGTCAAGGCCAAAGGGCGGCTTTGCGCGGCCGTGATTGACGAGGAAACTGTCTGGTACGGGACTATTCCGCTGCTGGCATTCCCCAAGAAAGAAGACTGCAGCATCCGTTTCAAAAGCAGTGAAGTCGCCGCTGAGTTTTTGAGCGAAATCCAGCAACGAGGAGAACCGGGGGCCGCAGCAACGAACGTGGCGCCCCTATCAGTTGCGGTGGAATAGGGTCTGCTCCTGGCCAATCAGCCGCAAATCAATCCCTATTCCACCGCAACTCGGAAATCGGCGATCAGCCCAGCGGACCCTGAAACAGCTCCTGATGAGTGCCCATTCTCACCAGCCTAATCACTGGGTTAGTCTTATGGGGAAGATAAAGAACGACCACATCGACCAAGCCATCGGATAGATGGAAATCGATGTGGCCGTTGTAGTTGCCGCCCGGGTTTGAAAGCTCGTGGGCGCCATATTCCGCGGGAAGCGAGCCGTGAGCCGCAAGCTCTGCAACCGCCGCTTTAAACTCACTTTTTAGCTGCGGATGGATGCGCATCGTCCGTTTGTAATCCGCCTTAAACTGAGCCTCGACTTTAATCTCAAACATCGCTAGCCCTCATCGAGGAACGATATAAGCTCATCAGCGTTATTGAATGACGGGCTGTCGTCTGGCAGAATCCCCAACTCATGAGCCTCGGCAATCACCATGGCGCGTCTCGTCGCCTCGTTGGGCACCTCTGCCCTTCCTACAATCTCAAAAGGAATCTTTCGTTGATTTACCAGCTGCCGAACAGCAAGGTTGAGATACGAATTGAGACTCAGACCAACCGTATCCAAGAACTCAGTCGCCTGTTCCTTGAGCCCCTCTTCGATGCGAACCGTTGTAGGCTTAACCGTTGCAGTAGACATACGCGACCTCCTCGCCTCGTCTTTTGCATCAGTATACCCAATATAAATGGCAACCTGACGTTAGATAGCATCAGATTGCCATGCATATTCATGTCGCGGTAGACACGATTGCTCTACATCAACCCGCTGAGCGCAATGTCAACGGCCTCGTTGAGGTCGTCGGTAATATGTACCAGCTCCGGGTCGAGCGGGCTAATCATACCGGCGCTCATCACCGGACCGTTAAGCCAGTCAAATAGGCCCTGCCAGTACTCGCTGCCTACCAGCACAAGCGGCATGCGCTTGACCTTGTGCGTTTGCACCAGCGTGAGCACCTCGAACATCTCGTCGAGCGTACCAAACCCGCCGGGAAACACAATGGCACCCGAGCTGTATTTGACGAACATGGTCTTGCGCACAAAGAAGTAGCGGAAGTCCATACCCAGGTTCACGTATTTGTTGAGCCCGTGCTCGTGCGGAAGCTCGATACCTAGGCCGACCGACTTGCCGTTGACACTCGCCGCTCCCCTGTTGGCCGCTTCCATGATGCCGGGGCCGCCACCGGTGATGACCGCCACGCCACGTTGCGCGATCTTGCGACCGACCGTGCGCGCCGCCTTGTAGAGCGGATCGGTCTTGGGCGTGCGGGCACTGCCAAAGATGGTCACCGCGGGTCCGAGCTCGGCAAGCGCGCCAAAGCCATCGACAAACTCGGCCTGGATGCGCAGTACGCGCCACGGATCGGCATGCAGCCAGTCGGTCGACTCCTCGGGCGCCAGCAGGTTGGCGTAGGTGTTGTCCTTAGGAATCATGGGGCCGCGCATGACCACGGGACCGCGGCGGTACGTCTCGTCGTAGGCAGGCTCGCCCTCGACATTCTCGTTCTTAATCATGGGTGCTCCTATCGAGAAAAAGAAAAACGGGCGGGGTCGACACCATGCGCCAAACACCCGCCCGAACATCAACTATTCGGTATGGTACCCACGATGTATCAAGTGCTTGCAAGCTATCGGTCAGCGGTCGCGCAGCCAGCGTCAGAGAATGTGACGAGCGGCTGCCGCTCAGCCTTTGCCGTTGCCCACGCTCCGCAAGCGTGTCTGTCGCCCTTAGTAATCCACCGCGGCAGGGCTATTCATCCAATCGCTCACGAACGCGCCGTAACGGCCCTCGATAATGGCCTGACGGGCACGCTGCATAAGGCTGAGCAGGTAGTAGATGTTGTGCATCGACAGCAGAATGCCGCCGAGCATCTCCTTCTGCGTGACCATGTGGCGGATGAGTGCGCGGCTGTAGCCGCCCGTGCACACCGGGCAGGTGCAGGTGGGATCGATGGGGCCATCGTCGTGCGCAAAGCGAGCGTTGCGGAAGTTGAGGCGACCCTCGCTGGAGAATGCCGTACCCATGCGGCCCGTGCGCGTCGGCAGCACGCAGTCGAACATGTCGATACCCACGCCCACACCGCGCACGAGGGTGGTGGGGTTGCCGACGCCCATCAGGTAGCGCGGCTTGTGCTTGGGCATGTACTCGCTTACGAGCGGTGCCAGGGTCTCGAACATGGTCTCGTGGTCCTCGCCCACCGAGTAGCCGCCAATGCCGTAACCGGGGAAGTCGCCGCACTCCTCCAGATGGCGCAGCGAGCGCAGGCGCAAGTCCAGGTGCATGCCGCCCTGAACGATGCCAAAGAGCGCCTGGTCGTCGCGGGTATGCGCCTTATAGCAGCGCTCGGCCCACATACTCGACAGCTCAACGGCGCGCTCAACGTAGGCGCGCGTGGCGGGATAGCCCGGGCACTGGTCGAGCTGCATGCAGATGTCGGAGCCGAGCTTCATGGCGATTTCCATGTTGTCCTCGGGCGTCCAGAACACATGACGGCCGTCATAGTCGTTGACGATAAAGCGCACGCCCTCGTCGGTGAGCTTGACGGCATCGTTGTGGCTGAACACCTGGAAGCCGCCCGAATCGGTGAGGATGGAGCCGTGCCAGTTCATAAACTTGTGCAGGCCGCCCAGCTCGGCGATGGTGTCCTCGCCGGGACGCATGGACAGGTGATAGGTATTGGCAAGCACGATCTGGGCGCCGAGCTGTTTGACGGTCTCGGTAGGAATGCCCTTGACGTTTGCCTTGGTGCCCACGGGCATAAAGATCGGCGTCTCGATGTCGCCGTGCGGGGTGTGCAGCACGCCGGCGCGCGCATGCGTGGTCGGGTCCTCGGCGATCAGGTCGAATTTAAAAAGGCTCTGGTCCATAAACTGGAACTCCTTGGTTGCGGTTCATACGCAAACCATTATACGGGCAACCCGCAAGAAGCACCGACTCGACAGAAACTGGTGCATTAAATGACTAGTCGTCGGGGACAATCTTCAGCGCCATCTTGCAAAGGAGTGTCCCAATCTGCCGGCACTTAGGGACTGTCCCCAAGTGCCGGCAAGAGTGCCCCTTTTGACTAATGCATTTAAGAACGTCCCAAACGACTACTTTTCGCCAGCAACACAAACGCCGATGTTATGGTACCGACAGACACTATGACCCAATCCGAGGGCACTAAAAAGATAGGAGCCCCCGCTCGTGACCGCGGGTCGGGGCTGCGACAATGATGTCGAAGTGCCATAGGCGCAGCCGCGCCGCAACGAGTTTGGGAGGCTCCCATGCCAAAGTATTCTACCGCGTTCGGGATGGACGTCCACCTGAGGTCGACCACCGTCTGCGCCCTCGACGCGGACACCGGCGAGGCCGTGACGAGGAGGTTCCCCGGCAACCCCTGGGGCGAGATCGCCGGGTGGATGGATGGGTTCCCCGGGC
>CAJMOM010000083.1:0-7048 GCA_905215005.1 uncultured bacterium
ACGACGGAGGCCACATTAAGTGGCCTCCTGTTCGTGCGGAACTCGCGATAAACTTAACCCCCGCCCCGGAGCCCAGCGGGCAATCATCGTTGTACCTATCACTGATACCAATAAACCGCTTGCATATCGTCTGTTGGCTTGGCACGGTACAATGCTTGTAGCTTTAAATTAATAAATTAGTGGGGTTAATTCATGGCAGAATCTCGTGCGGAGCGTAAGGCTCGTCGTGCTTTGATCGAAGCAGCTGAGGGGTCGGAGGAGAAATCTTCTACGAAATCCAAGTCTTCTCAGGACGCGAAGGGTAAGTCGGCCAAGGGCAAGGCTAAGGCCAAGCGTCCCGGCTCTCGTCGGAACGAAGATAAGGCATCTCAGACTCGCTCCAAGCGCTCGCATAAAGATCAGGTTTCGTCTGCGCGTAAGGCTGTGGACCCCAAGTCTCCCTGTTCGATCATGAAAGCTTGCGGTGGGTGTACGGCGCTCAATCGTCCTTATAAGAAGCAGTTGGCAGCCAAGCAGGCCGCCATGGAGGAGCTTTTTGCTACCCTTTGCGAGCGCGAGGGCATTAGCGTCGACCCCATTCGCGGTATGGGCGTCACCCTGGGCGACCCGGGCAAATATCCTGCGCCGCGCGGTTTTCGCCATAAGGCCGCCACTCCCTTTGCTCCCGGTAAGGAGGGTGCTGTCCGTTGCGGTTTCTTTGAGCGCGGCACGCACAAGATCGTTGCCGTACCCGAGTGTCCTGTCGAGGCACCGGGTGCCCGTCAGATTCTCAACGGCATCGCACGCGAAGCTGAGCGGCTGCATATTCCCGCCTTTAATGAGGACAAGCATCTTGGTTTGCTTCGCTATGCCGTCGTCCGCTGCGGCTGGCGTACCGACCAGGTCATGGTCACGCTCGTGACCGCTCAGCGCGACTTGCCGCATGCGCAGGAGTTCTTTGAGGCTGTCGCCGCACTCGATCCGCGCATCGTCACCGTCGCCCAAAACATCAACGGACGTCCCGGCAACGCCATCCTCGGCGAGGAAACCCGCATTGTATATGGCGCCGAGTGCATGCGCGACCAGCTGCTCGGCTGCGAATTCGACATCTCCCCCACCGCGTTTTATCAGACCAACCCGCAACAGACCGAGCTGCTCTATCAGCTCGCTATCGACGGCATGGATTTGCACCAGGGCGATGTGCTCATGGATGCCTACTGTGGCAGCGGTACCATCGGTCTTTGCGCAGCTAAAGATGCCCAGAACAAGGGTATCGGCATTATGCTGCTCGGCGTGGAGCGCAACCCGGCGGGCATTGCCGACGCACGCCGCAATGCCGAGCTCAACGGCCTCACCCGCAGCGCTTGGTTTATGGCCGACGACGCCACCGATTTCATCCTGGATGCCGCCGATAACAACGAGCGGGTCGATGTCCTTTCCATCGATCCGCCGCGCGCCGGCTCCACGCCCGAGTTCCTCGAAGCTGCCTGCGCGCTTAAGCCGCGCCGCATCACCTATATCAGCTGCAACCCCGTAACTCAAGAGCGCGACCTGCATCAGCTCCTCGACGGAGGCTATTGCCTGCTCAAGATCACGCCCGTCGACATGTTCCCTCACACCGACCACACCGAAACCGTAGCGGTCCTCGAACGCCGCTAACCAACCTCAGTAGATTTTTGGGACAAGAAAGGGGGCGACCCGCCTGGGCCGCCCCCTTCGCTTGGTTTATAAACTCCGCTACATCCCATTGCGCAGATCGCACACGCCGGCTGCCGCCATCTCGCGCAGCAGCGTCTCGCGGTCGCGCGTCACGATCAAATCCAGCGGGAAGTGAATCTCGTCGAGCATCTTGCGCGCGTGATCGAGCTTGCCAATGGCCATGCCAATGTGGGCATCGGTTGACACGCCAATGCCCACGCCCAGCTCGGCGCAGCGCTCGGCGATCTTGCGGCATACGGCCCAATGCTCAGTGTCAACACCGTGTTCAAGACTATGGTTGTTGATCTCGATAATCTTGTGCTTGGCCTTAGCCGCCAACAGCACCTCGTCGATATCGAACGGCACACCCGAACGCCCCGTGTGACCCAGCATGAACACCTTGGGGTGCTCCAGGGCATTGATATACATCTCGGTCGTCTGGGCCAGCGTCGCGCCCTCAGCAATCTGCGGATTATGCACGCTTGCAACCAAATAATCCAAATTACGCGTAACCAAATCGAACAGCGAATGCTGACGGCTGTACGAATCGCCGGCAATATCGAGCGTGACAGGAGTGTCCTCGCCAAACAGGCTTCCGTCCAGCGAAACGATATCGGCCTCGGCACCACGCAGCACCAGCACGCCGCTCCAAATGCGCGGCCAGATATCCTGGTTGATAAAGAACTGGTAACTGCGCAGGTCATTGGGGCAAGCCGTAACCATAGAGCTCAAATGGTCGGCAGATCCGAGCACCTGCAGACCACGCTCTGCCGCCCAGTACACATTCTCCTCAATGGTCGAATATGCATGCGCAGAGAACATCGTATGGGTATGAATGTCACAAGAAAGCAGGTAGGGCATCAGGTCTCCTTATCTGGCACGGCCGTCGCTTATATTCATTGTACGCATAGCCTCCGATAGTCGTAAAACCACTCCATCCCAAAGACACAACGTCCATGACAACGGGGTCCGGCTTAACACCAAACCCCGTTTCACGTAAAACATTGTAGGCAGAGCGCTTTACTTTTAACGATACTCGTCCGCCAACTGTTTCCAAGCGGGTAGCGAATTGACAATCGTTTCGTAACTCACGCAATAGCCCAGGCGGAACCAACCCGGCATACCAAAGCTGTCCGAGGGAACCGCAAGCAACTCATACTTCTTTGCGCGCTCGCAAAACGCATTCGCATCGGGCTCGAGTGCCTTCACCCACAGGTAGAATGCACCATCCGGCTCAACATAGGTGTAGCCGTACTCCGCTAGTGCGTCGGTAAGCGCGGTGCGGTTGCGCGCATAGGCCTCGACATCGCTCGGCTCATCGATGCAATCGATGATTACGCGCTGGAAGAGTGCCGGTGCGCATACAAAACCTAGCGTACGGGCAGCACCCGCAACAGCCGGCATCAGACGGGCAGCCTGCGGATTGGTGTTGGGAACCAAGATCCACCCCACGCGCTCGCCAGGTAGCGATAGCGACTTAGAATACGAGTAGCACACCACGGTGTTCTCGTAGATCGAGGGCACCCAAGGCACCTCGGCACCGTACACAATCTCGCGGTACGGCTCATCCGAGATGAGCATAATCGGATTCTCGGGATCGCGCTGAGCGTTGGCCTCGCGCAGAACATTGGCCAGTCGCGTCAGCGTGTCGCATGTATATACGGCACCGGTCGGATTGTTGGGAGAGTCAATGATGACGGCCGCCGTCTTATCGCTGATCGCCTTGAGCACGTTGTCCACGCTCAGCTGGAACGTATCTTCATCGGCGAGCGCCTCAACACACGTACAGCCGGCCTTCTCAATCCAAACGCGATACTCCGGAAAGTACGGGGCGATAACAATAACCTCGTCGCCCGGGTTCGTAACGGCGTTGAGCGTGCAAGTGAGCGAAGCCGCGGCACCCACCGTCATAAATACGTCTTTGCCCTCATAGCTCGTGCCAAAGCGGCGGTTGAGCGATTCGGCCACAGCGGCACGACATTGCGGCAGGCCCGGTGCGGGCGTGTAGCCGTGCAGCTGGTCGCTCGGCAGCTCCAGGGCCTTCTTAATCGACTCAGCCACAGCAGCGGGCGCCGGAACGCTCGGATTGCCCAGCGAAAAATCGAATACGTTTTCCGCACCGATCTGCGCCTTGCGCTCAAGGCCATAGCTAAAAATCTCACGGATGATGGAGCTTTCCGCGCCGCGAGCATACATAGTTTCGTTGATCATCTGTTCCCCTTTCGCATAGGCGCTATTGTACGCTTTAGCCGAGCAAAGTGCCGCAGCAATGTTGATTGGGGACAGACTTAAATGCGTGAAAACGCTCATTTAAGTCTGTCCCCAATCAACAGACGGCCCCATATCGCTCAAAAGAAAAAGCCTCCGCAGGTTTCCCCGCGGAGGCTTTCGCCACAAAGACTATTTGTCGGCGTCGGTGTCGGCATCGACGACGACATGGTCATCGTCAGCATCATCGGATGCGGCTTCGGCATCCTCTTGCATGGCCGCCTGCGCAAAGGCCGCGGCATCAGCCGCCAGCTCCTCCTCGCTCATACGAGGCGCGCGCTTCTTGGTCGGCATGCCGGCCGCCTTGGCATTGCGCTCCTCCTTGGCCGCCAGGATATCGCCCTCGCGCTCAAGGTAGGCATCCCACTCGTTGTCGAGCAGGGCGTTCACGGCGTCGCCTTCGACGGTCTCACGCTCAAGCAGCACCTTCGCCATCAGATCGAGCTGATCGCGACGGGCGTCCAGGATCTCGACCGCACGGCGATGGGCCTCACGCATAATGCGCTGAACCTCGATATCGATGCGGCGCGCCGTCTCCTCGGAGTAATCCTGGTGATCGGCGTAATCGCGACCAAGGAACACCTGATGTTGCGCCTCGCCAAACACTTGCGTGCCCAGCTCCTCGCTCATGCCCAGACGTGTAACCATCTCGCGCGCCATCTTGGTTGCGCGCTCCAGGTCGTTGCTCGCGCCCGACGTGATGTCATCGCACATGAGCTCCTCGGCAACGCGACCGCCCAAGAACACGGCAAGCTCGTCGAGCATCTCGTTCTTGGTCTTGAGGAAGTGGTCCTCCTGCGGAAGCTGCAGCGTGTAGCCCAGAGCCTGACCGCGGCTGACGATCGAGATCTTGTGGACCGGATCGGAGTGCTCCAGGATGTGGCCCACCAGGGTGTGACCGCTCTCGTGGTAGGCAATCGTGGTGCGCTCGGCCTCGGTCATCACGCGACCCTTTCGTTGCGGTCCGGCAATCACGCGCTCCATCGACTCTTCGACCTCGTCCATCGAGATCACGGAACGATGACGGCGAGCGGCCAGCAGCGCAGACTCATTGAGCAGGTTCGCCAAATCGGCACCGGTGAAGCCAACGGTCATCTGAGCGAGCTTCTCAAACTTCACGTCCTCGTCCATCGGCTTGTTCTCGGCATGCACGCGCAAGATCTGCTCGCGGCCCTTCACATCCGGACGGTCGACCGTAACCTGACGGTCAAAACGACCGGGACGCAGCAATGCCGGATCCAGAATATCGGGGCGGTTGGTCGCAGCGATCAGGATGACCGACTCGCTCTCCTCAAAACCGTCCATCTCGACCAGCAGCTGGTTGAGCGTCTGCTCGCGCTCGTCGTGACCGCCGCCCAAGCCAGCTCCGCGCTGACGTCCCACGGCATCGATCTCATCGATGAAGATGATCGACGGGGCCTGGGACTTGGCCTCCTTAAAGAGGTCACGCACACGGCTGGCGCCGACACCTACGAACATCTCGACAAAGTCGGAACCCGAGATGCTAAAGAACGGCACGCCCGCCTCGCCGGCAACGGCCTTGGCCAGCAGCGTTTTACCGGTGCCCGGAGGGCCAACCAGCAACACGCCACGCGGGATCTTGGCGCCCAGCTTGCGATAGCGATCCGGATCGCTCAAAAAGTCACGGATCTCCTCGAGCTCCTCGACTGCCTCGTCCACGCCGGCAACGTCTTCAAACTTGACCTTGGGGCGTGTGGCCTCGTTGGTCTTGGCGTTGGTCTTGCCAAACTGCATGTTCCTGTTGTTGGCGCCCATCATCTGGCGCATAAAGTAGAACATGATGGCGATAAGGGCGATCGTCGGAAGCACACTCATCGCCAAGTCGCCCCAAAAATCGGGATCGTTGGTGTTGACGATGTACTTGGTATCGGGGTGCTCCGCCATGAGCTCGGCAAGCGAATCGGAGCCGACATAGGTCGAAGAGAAGCTCTTGAGCTCGCTCGTATCGCCCTTGTCCTTCTTCGTCTTCCAGTAATGACCCGTCACGCTTCCGTCTTGAACCGTATAGGTCAGATCTTCGACGCGATCCTGCTTGATGGCGCTCACCATCTCGCTCGTCGCGAGCTTAACGGTATTGCTGGAATTGGCAAAGCCGGAGCCCATGTTAAAGAAGGCATAGCCCAGAAGCGCGCAAGCCAAAATAAAATACAGCCAGCCCGTACGCGTGGGCTTCTTGCCTCCGGGCGTCCCCGGGATCTTTGGGTCCCGGGGAGTCTGGGAATTGTTATCGTTACGGTCGTCGGGCATCTTACGAATAAACCTCCGGTTTCAAAATGCCCAGATACGGAAGGTTACGATAGCGCTCGGCATAGTCGAGGCCGTAGCCCACCACAAAGGCATCGGGGCAATGGGTTCCAACATACTTGGGCGTGATGGCCGAGACGCGGTCCTCAACGTCCTTCCACAGGAAGGCGGCGACCTCCAGAGAAGCGGGCTTGCGGCTCTCGAGGTTCTTCATCAGATACTTGAGCGTCAGGCCCGAGTCCAGAATGTCCTCGACGATCAGCACGTCGCGACCGCGGATGTCGATATCCAGGTCCTTAATGATACGCACGATACCCGAGGACTTCACACCGTCGCCATAGCTCGAAACAGCCATGAAATCGATGTTGGTCGGCAGCTCGATCTTACGCATCAGGTCGCCCATAAAGACCACGGCGCCGCGCAGGACCGCAATCAGCACCAGATCCTTACCCGCGTAATCGCGAGTAATCTCCTCGCCCAGGCGAGAGACGATACCGTCGATATCCTCCTGCGTGAACAGAACCTTCTCGATATCCGGATGTTGAGAAGCCATGACAACCCTTTCTTGTGCTTATCGCCCACACACCGCCGTATGGACGCGAACTTCACATTTTAGCAGCGCACGGGGTATATTTTCCAGCCCGTACGCCATCAGCGCGGGAATACCGTCAACGTCGCACAGAATAGCTGGCGTGGGACGCTATTCCGCATCGACCACGCGGAGCAGATATGCCACGCGCGTTGCGGCCGTGCACTTAAAACGCTCGTCCGCGCGAACTCCGGCGACCCACACCACGGCGCCCCCCGGCGCCGTCCTCACCATGGGCACGCCGGCGCG
>CAJMOM010000084.1:0-6862 GCA_905215005.1 uncultured bacterium
GTAGCTCGCCCAACCGCTCCACCACGAAGGCGTTCTCGCACAGGCCTCCCGTCAGGTAGTACGGGGCGCCTGCCGCCTGCCCGGCCATGGTCGCCACGCGCGAGACCACGCTGTCGATCACGCCACGCGCAATGTTCTCGCGCGTCTCACCGCGACCGATCAGGCTGATAACCTCGCTTTCGGCAAACACCGTGCACATGCTGCTGATCTTGGTGGGCTCGCCGGAACGCGCCAGGTCGGCCATCTGCTGCTGGGAAATGCCTAGGCGGTCGGCCATGATCTCCAAAAAGCGCCCCGTGCCGGCGGCGCACTTGTCGTTCATGGCGAACTTGGCCACGCGACCGCCCTTGAGTTGGATGACCTTGGTATCCTGGCCGCCCACGTCAATCACGGTGCCGTGATCGCCAAACAGGCGCACGGCACCGGTACCGTGGCAGGTAATCTCGGTCACGACCTTGTGCGCATAGGGCACGGCAACGCGACCATATCCGGTCGCGATCACGCGCACGTCGTCGGCAGCCACGTCATAGCCAGCCGCGGCAAGCTCGCCGCGCAGACGCTCGGCCGCATCGACCGACGAGAACCCGGTTGGCTGCACGCTCGTCCACGCCACCGAACCCTCTCCATCGACCACAGCGGCCTTAGCCGCTGTAGACCCGATATCGATCCCGATCCCTATCATGGCTCTCCCCCAATCTAAACATCAAAGACAGCGGCGCGTTCAGGCGCCTTAGCTCTAGGTTTCTCAGGTGCCGGAGATTGCCCCGAAAGAGGAGCGCAGCGTACTTTGGGTACGCAAGCGACGGTTTGAGGGGCAAGATCCGGTGCCTGAGGAAGCTAGAGGGTTTCGATGAAGGCGGCGATGCGCGTCTCGATCTGGCCCATGTCGCCGTTGCTGTAGTCGGTCTCGATCTTCATATACGGAATACCCGCACCCTCGACGGCCTCCTGCATGCGCGCACTCTCCACGTTAAAGGTGTGGCACGCCTGGAGCACGCTCTCCACTACGCCATCGACATGATACTTCTCGCACATGGCCAGCGTGTTTTCCATACGGCCGTCGTTGGGCGTCATGACCGAGCAGTTGATGTCAAGGTAGCGGTCGGCGATGGCGCGCAGGATATCGGGAGCCTCCGGGTCGATCATCATGGCCGCCGTGCGCTCGCCCGAGCAGTCGTCCATGCACACGACCACACCGCCGTTGGATTCGATGGTGCGACCGATCTTGTTGATCACGCCGCCCACCGGGCAGCCGGTGATCAGAATGCGCTTGGCATCCGCCGCGACCGGGCGCTCGCCAGTCTCGTAGGCCTCGCGCAGCTTGGCAACCTTTTGCTCCAGCTGCTGCGTATAGGCCTCGATATCAAAGCTAAACGTAGCGGCAAACATGGTGCTCATCAGGTCGACGCCGCTCATGGCCGCCGGCTGGTTGGCCTGCAGCGCAAACATCTCGAGCTGGGCCGCACGCAAGCGGTTGCGACGACGGACGGCAGCGCGCAGGTCGTCATCGGTGATCGTAATACCGTAGAAGCCCTCGAGCTCCTCCTTGAGCAGGCGGCACTCCTCGTACCAGCCTTCACGCTCGTAGGCACGATCGCGACCCTGCGGAAGATGCAGAATGTGCGTGCGTTTGAGCTCGCTGAGTAGCTCGTACATCTTTTTCTTGCCGTCGCAGGTGGTCTCGCCGATGATCATGTCGCTAAAGTACGTAAACGGGCACTTTTGCGAGTAGGCAAAGCCGTACGTCGACTTGATAAGCGGGCACAAGTTTGCCGGCAGCACCTTCTCGGCCTCGGGAATCACCTCGTCGGACGTGCCGCACAGCGCCACGCTCGCAGCCCCCGCGGCATCGATAATCTCGAGCGGCGTATAGCTGCACAAAAAGCCGACCAGGCGATTACCCGCCTGCTTATAATCCTTGACGCGAATAAACGCCGCCTTGCGCTGCTCGTTAAACTCCTCAAACGTGGACGGCAACGGCTGTTCCTCGATATCGACCATAGTAGTTCCCCTCTCTTGCACCGATATACCGACAATTAAACAACAAACCCACGCCATACCCAAAAGGAAGCATCCTCTAGGGAATGGCGTCGATAAGCTCCTGCGTATACGGATCGCTCGGGTGCGCGATCACGTCCTCGGCCTCGCCTTCCTCGACAAGACGACCGTGGTAGAGCACGCCAATCCGGTCGGACATATGCCGAACCACACGCATATCATGCGTGATAAACAGCAGCGCCACGCCCGTCGTGCGCTGCAGGTCGCGAAGCAAGTTGAGCACTTGGGCCTGAACGGACACGTCAAGCGCCGAGACCGGCTCGTCGCATACCACAAGGCGCGGCTCGCAAATAAGCGCCCGTGCCAGATTGAGTCGCTGGCGCTGTCCCCCCGAAAGGTCGTGCGGATAGCGGTCATAATGCTCTGCCAGAAGACCGACCGAGGCCAGGGCCGAGAGCGCGCGCTCATGGCGCTCATCCGCATCGCGCACGCCGGCGATAATCAGCGGCTCCTCCAAAATGCGGCCGACACGGTTGCGCGGGTCAAAAGCCGTAGAGCTATCCTGGAATACCAGCTGGATCTCGCGGCGAAACGGCTTGCGTTCGCGCTCCGACATCGTGGCGAGGTCGTGCCCGCGATAGACAATCGAGCCGGAATCCGCACGCTCGAGACCACAGATCAGGCGTCCAGTCGTCGACTTTCCCGATCCGGATTCGCCAACCAGGCCATAGACCTCGCCCGGCGCGATCTCAAACGACAGATCGTCCACGGCGGTAAAGGCCTGACGCTTAAAACCTGAGCCCGGCATGGGATACGTTTTAGTCAGATGTGAGACCCTAAGCAGGGCTTCGCCATCAACAGCCATGGCACTCCCCTTTCTCGACAAGCCAGCATTTAGACCGGTCGCACGCATTCACGGCAAACAGCGGAGGCTCCTGCGCGCGGCAACGCTCGTCCGCCCGGGCGCAACGAGGCGCAAAGCGGCATCCACAGGGTATTGCCGTAAGCGGCGGCACTGCGCCCGGAATATCCGCCAGCGTGTCAACTCGCTCGCCTTCGAGCGGCGGAATGCTCGCGATGAGCCCCTGGGCATACGGGTGGCTCGGGCGCTCCATAAGGCCGCAGGCGTCAATCTCTTCTACGATTTGGCCCAGATACATGACGTGCACGCGCGAGCAGATGCTCGTGACGACACCCAAATCATGGCTGATAAAAAGCACCGCCATGTTCTCGGTGCGGTTGAGGTCGCGCAGTAGGTCGAGGATCTGTTTTTGGGTGGTGGTGTCGAGTGCCGTGGTGGGCTCGTCGGCGATAAGCAGGCGCGGATGACCGGCAAGCGCCATGGCGATCATCACGCGCTGGCGCATACCGCCGCTAAAATCGCCCGGATACATGTCGAAGCGAGCCGCGGCATCTCGAATTCCCACACGCTCCAACAGCGATAGAGCCTCGTTGCGGGCTTCGCGTCGGCTCACCTTACGGTGGGCCCGCACCGCCTCGATAACCTGCGCACCCACCGTCATGACGGGGTTGAGCGAGGACAACGGGTCCTGGAAAATCATGGCGATGTCGCAGCCGCGCACCTTGCGCATCGTCTTGAGCGGACGTGCCAGCAGGTCCTCGCCATCAAACACAATCTGGCCCTCATAAGCCATCTTCTGTTCATGCTCCAATAGGCGCATGACACTCTGGGCAAACACCGACTTACCGCAGCCGGACTCGCCGACAACACCAACGATCTCGCCGGCATCGATATGTAAGTTGAGTTTGTTGACGGCTTCCAGCGCGTTGCCTTCGCGGCCCACAAACGAGATGCAGAGGTCGCGCACGTCCAAAAGATGCTGAGCCATGGGCTAGTCCTCCTTGGTCTTGGGGTCGAGGGCGTCGCGCAGGCCGTCGCCGGCCAGATTGAGCGAAAGCACGCTTGCGATGATGGCGATAGCCGGGAAGAAGATCATCCACCAGGCTTTGCGCATCACGTTCTTGCCCGCCTGCAGGATGTTGCCCCAACTGGCATCGGGAGCCTTGATACCCAGGCCCAGAAACGAGAGGGCGGCCTCCGAGAGCACGGCCTCGGCAAAGACGAAGGTCGCCTGCACCAGGAAGGGTGCCATAACGTTGGGCACGATATGCAACCACACGATACGGGCCGTGGAGGCGCCCTGTACGCGCAGGGCCTCCACAAAGGGCTCCTCCTTGACCACCATCGCACGCGAGCGCACGATGCGCGCCATGCTGGGCGTATAGACGATGGAGAGCGCGATGATGACGTTCCACACACTCGCCCCCATCATCGCCATGAGTGCGATAGCCAAAAGCACGCCCGGAATGGACATAAGGCCGTCGCAGATGCGCATGAGAATATGATCGAGCCTCTCGTTGTAGCACGCATAGGCGCCGATCACCAAGCCGAGCGCACTCGTCGCGAGCGTGACGGCAATGCCAACGCCAAGCGACACGCGCGCGCCCGCGATGACGCGGGCAAGCAGGTCGCGGCCAAAGTCATCGCAGCCAAAGGGATGCGCAGGCGAAGGTGCCGAAAGTCGCAACGCCATCTCCTGCGCATTGGGATCAACCGTCCACACCAGCGGACCGACGAGCGCGATCAGCGCAATCGCCAGGAAAATGCAGCCTCCAACCACAAACCCCTTGTTGGCAAGAGCCTTCTTAAAGTTTGCCATCACGCATCGCCCCATTTGCGAGCGCGCGGGTCAAAAGCGCCGTAGGCAAGGTCAACGACCAGATTGATCACCGAATTCAACAAGGCGATGACCAGCAGCACGCCCTGAATCACCGGATAGTCGCGACGCTCGATAGAGCTCGTGACCAGCTGGCCCAAACCGGGGATGTTAAAAATGGCCTCAGTCACCACGGCGCCCGTAATCAGGGCGCCAAAAGAATAGCCGACCGAGGTGAGAATCGGCAGCGCTGCGTTGCGCAGGGCATGGGCCAGCACCACGCGAACCTCGGAGACGCCCTTGGCACGCGCCGTCTTGACGCAGTCAAGCTGCATAGCCTCGATAACGCTCGAACGGGTCATGCGCATGAGCAGGGCCGCCTGCACGCATCCAAGCGATATGGCCGGCAACGCAAGATAGCGTAAATGGCTGAACCAGCCCTTCGATAGCGGCGCATAGCCGGCCACCGGAAACACACGCAACGTGACGGCAAACAGCCACATAAGCATGAGCGCCATCAAAAAGCCGGGTATCGCCACGCCCAAAAGAGCAACGACACGCAAGACCGCGTCGGTGCGCGACCCATGTTTGAGGGCAGCGACGACGCCGCAGGGCAGTGCAATCAGCAGCGCGATGAGCTGTGCCAGAAGCGCGAGTGATAGCGTGGGGCCAAAGTGCTCGGCGATCGCCTGCGTGACGGGCTGGCGCATAAAATACGACTCGCCCAGGTCGCCGGTAAGCACGCCGCCCATCCACTCAACGTAGCGCTGCGGCAGCGGCTCGTTGAGTCCCAGGCTATCGTTGACGCGCTCGATCTGGTCGGCCGAAGCCTCCATGCCGAGCATCGAAGAGGCCGGGTCACCCGGTGTGAGATAGATAATCAAAAACACGACGACCGAGATGACGAGCATCACCGGAACCATCGCGCCTATACGTTTGAGCGTGTACTTCAACATGCGAGGCGTCTATTTCCCCTCTGAACGTGGACAGGGCATGGCGGCCACAGGGGACCAGACCCCTCAAGCCGCCACGCCATCTATTGCATTACTCCGGACGCTTGGCGTTCCAGATGATGGCGCCGTCGAGCACCTCGACGTCCTCGACGTCTGCCTGGGTGCCCGTGATGGAAGCGTAGTGGCAAAGCGGCTCGATGACGGCGATCTCATAGAGGCGCTCCTGAGCCTCGGCCCACTTCTTGGCCGCGGCGTCGGTGTCCTTGGCGGTGCGGGTCTCGGCCACGAGCTTGAGCGCCTTCTCGTCGGACAGGCCATAGAAGGCCTTGGAGACCGAGAGGGACTGGGCCGGGATGGGCTTGTAGTTGGTGGAGGCCACAAAGAGGTCCCACTGCTCGGGCTTGCCGGAGCGGATGTCCATGAAGGTCGCGAACTCGTAGCTGTCGACCTCGGCGGTGAAGCCGGCCTTCTCGAGCTGCTCCTGCAGCGCGACGGTGGCGTTGTACATATCCTTGTAGTCGGGGGTGGTCAGCAGCTTGACCGTCTCACCGGCATAGGAGGTCTTGGCCAGAGCCTTCTTGGCGGCCTTGGCGTCGGCCTGGTTGAAGTACTTCTTGCCCGCGTCGGTCGCCCACTGAGCGTTCTCGGGGTTGCCAAGGTTGGGATCGATGTTGAAGAGCTCCTTCTCGCCATAGGCGGCAAGAGCGGCCGCCTCGCAGTCGATAGCCATGAGGGCGCACTTGCGGATCTCCTCGTCGGCGAAGACGCCCTCGTTCATGTTGAGGAAGGCGGTCAGAACGCCGGCGTTATGGGTGTAGAGCTTGACGTCGTCGTTGCCGTCGAAGTCATGGTAGTTCTCGGTGGGGATCTCGCCAGCGACATCGTACTCGCCGGTCTCAAACCCGCTCACGCGCGTGGAGGCCTCAGTCACGAACTGATAGTAGATGTCCTTGGTGGGCGCGGAGACCTTGCCGGTGTAGCCCGAAGCCTTGCCGTGGGCGGCGACATAGTCCTCGTAGCGGGTGAGATGGACGTACTGGTCCTGCTTCCACTCCACAAACTTGTAGGCACCGGTACCCACGTACTCGGTCACGCCGGTATCGCCCGCGGCCTCGATGACCTCGGAGGGGAAAATACCCGGATACTGGGAGTGGTTGCCCAGGATGATCAGAAAGTCGATGGCGGGCTCGGTCAGCGTGCAGGTGACCTCGTGGTCGCCCGAGGCGGCGAAGG
>CAJMOM010000085.1:0-6801 GCA_905215005.1 uncultured bacterium
GGGAGTCGGCCTTCACGGCCTCGGCAGCAGCGCCGGCGGCAACGCTCTTGGCGTCAGCCTTGCCCTGGAAGGCATCGTTAAGCTTGGCGGCCTTCTCGGCGTTCTTGGCGGCGAGCTCCTCCTCGGAAATCTCGGCCTCCTCGGCGCACTTCTGGGCGTCATAGGCACGGAAGAACGGGTAGTACAGAACGAAGTCGACGACCAGGATAAGGGCGAGCATCACAAATGCGAGCGGCTGGAAGCCCAGACCCATGATGGTGCCGATGGGGCCGGGGACAGTCCAAGGCAGGGTGTACATAAAGCCGTTCATGCCCAAGAAGTCGATAAAGATCTTGAGGATCCAGATGTTGGCGATCGGGGCAAAGACAAACGGGACAAAGAAGACGGGATTGAGCACGATGGGTGCGGCGAACAGCAGCGGCTCGTTGACGGCAAAGCAGACGGGAACGATAGCGGCCTTACCGACGGCGCGCATCTCCTGGGACTTGGCCAGGAAGCAGAACATAAAGACCAGGACGAGTGTGGCGCCGGTGCCGCCCATGCAGACGACGAAGTACTGGGCACCCTGGGTCAGGACAGCGGAAGCGTGCTGGCCAGCCTGGAACGCAGCCAGGTTGTCGGTCATGTTGGCAACGAGGGCGGCGGCGATGGCGGGCTCGACGATCGAGGGGCCGTGGACGCCGACGAACCAGAACAGGCTCATGGCGCCGTAGATCACAGCGAGGCCGATGTAGCCGTCGGCAGCGGTGAACAGGGGCTGGAACACCTGGATGACGCCCTGGGCAAAGCAGAAGCCAAAAGCAGCGCGGAAGACGATGTCAAAAACCCAAAAGACGGTGATGCAGACGGAGAAGGGGATGATGTCCTTGAAGGTCTGCGAGATGTTGGGCGGAACCTGCTCGGGCATCTTGACGGTGATGTTGCGCTTAATGAAGAACTTGTAGATGATGCCAGTCACAAACGCAGCGATGAAAGCGGTCAGCAGGCCCTTGGAACCAAGGTAGGTGGTGTTGAAGCCGCTGGCGGCGTCCGTGGCGATGGTGTCGCTCGAAAGGAGCAAGAAGCCGATGATGGCCGCGCACATGCACGAGATGAAGTTGATCTGGTTGTTCTTGGGCAGATCGCGGTTCTGAGCGTCGGCGAAGTGCTTGGCCGTGGTGGCGGCGCAGGCGATGGCCAGGATGCCCATGGAGTAGTTGTAGCACTTCCACAGGGCGTTGTTGATGTCATCGGGCCAGTAGAAACCCCAGATGTTGGGGACCGAGGCTACCAGGCAGAAGATGGACGCGAAGATGATGATGGGGATGACGGAGATAAAGCCGTCGCGAATCGCCTTGAGGTACTTGTTGCGGGCGATCGCGTTGAAAAAGGGCTGGCCTTTTTCGATGGTGGCGATGAGTTGCTCCATGCAATGCTCCTAAGAGTCGGTGGGTTAGCAACGATGGTAGCTTTTGGCGTTCGGTTGCCAAAATGTTGACGTTGCCATTTTGCGACACAAAAAAAGACGCGAACCGGTGGTTCCTGTGCCTGCGAACCGTCGATTCCTTATGCGTAAACGTTTGAGCCGCCCGGTGGCTCTGTGTTTGCGCAATGGCAACGTTAACATTTGGGAGCCAAAAGCCGTTTGGGGAAGCAAAAATGTCGGTGAACGGTAGGTTTTGGGTGGTGAGCGTATGGTGGGGGAGGCGTTGGATATACTTGAAGGCGTTAAAAATGACTGCGTAGGGTGCCACCAATGGCATCGTCGACATAGAAAGATCGATCTATGGCCGCTGTTAAAAAATCGGTTTCCGTTAAGGATGTGGCGCGTCTCGCGGGCGTCTCGGAGCAGACAGTCTCGCGTACGGTGCACGATTCGCCCAGCGTGCGCCCCGAGACCAAGGAGCGCGTGCGTGCCGCCATGCGCGAGCTTGGCTATCGTCCTAACTTTGCCGGCCGGTCGCTGCGTCGCGGCAAGTTCAAGACCGTCGGCGTCGCCATGTTCAACATTACTGGCACCGGCAACCTCGACCGTATGGAGGGCTTTGCCGCCGCCGCCGACAAACACGGCTACGCCATCACCCTCACTAAAGTAGATGGGCATCCGTATACCCTCGAGGGCGCATCGTCGCGCATGAGCGCACTGCCGGTGGACGGCATGGTTGTGATTATGAACCGCATGCCGGCGGACTTTGGCACCTTTGAGCCGCTGCCCGGTATGCAGACGGTGCTCGTTACCATGCTGGAGCACCCGCTCTGTTCAACGGTCGATAACGACCAGTTCGATTGCTCGCGCCAAGTGGTCGAGTACTTGCTGGGGCAGGGGCACAAGACCGTGCACTTCATCTCGTGTCCCGAGCGCTCGCTTTCGGGCATGCGGCGCGAGGAAGGCTGGCGCGAGACATTGCGTGCGCATGGCATCGAGCCACCGCAGCTCGTGCGCGGCGACTGGACAGCGCAGAGTGGATATGCTGCCGGTCAGGCTCTGGCGGACGATCCGACCTGTACGGCCATTTATGCTTCCAACGATGCCATGGCATATGGCTGCATCCGTGGGCTCGAGTCGCGCGGGAAGCGCGTGCCCCAGGACGTAAGCGTGGTGGGTGTTGACGATAGTTTGGGCGATATCGTGCCCGATCGTCGCCTGACCACGGTGCGCTTTGACAACAAACGCGTCGGCATGTGGGCGGTCGACAAGATTGCCGGCGCCGAGGGCGCTGCACCCGGTGTGGAGCACATGCTGTTTCCGGGCGTGCTCGTCGAGGGCGATACGGTGCGCGATGTACGCTAGGGCGCGGGTCTGTTTGGGTTGCCGCTAATTGTGTTCGATATTGTTCAGATTGGTTTAAAAACCGTTCACGGGCGAATAGTGACCGTTCATAGCTCAAAATTACGTTTTGCGCTGTTCTTTTTTGTTTGAATGTTATTGTTTCTGTCATACACAACGCAGCGCGTATGCCCGGACGCGATGCTCTCCATTGGTTCATATGTGAAAGGAACGCAATATGGCAACCAAAGAAGAAATCTCGATGGTTGGATTCGAGATTGTCGCATACGCAGGTGACGCCCAGACCGATCTGCTTGCAGCGCTCGATGCTGCTCGCGAGGGTGACTTTGAGAAGGCCGAACAGCTGCACAAGGATGCCAGCGATGCACTTATCGGCGCCCACGACACGCAGACCAAGCTGCTTTCGCAGGAGGCCGGCGGTGGCGAGATGGAGATGACCTTCATCATGGCTCACGCTCAGGACACTCTCATGACCACTATGATCCTGGAGAAGCAGGCCCGCTTTACCATCGATGCCTACAAGCGCATCGCTGAGCTCGAGGCCAAGCTCGCCTAACGAGCCCTCACAACCAAGTTCCCTTCCAAAAGCCCTGCCGCACCCGCGACAGGGCTTTTTCTGTCCTCCTCCAAGTTGCGGTGAAATAAGGACTGAATAGGGGCCGGCGGGCGCAAAACAATCCCTATTCCACCGCAACTCATCCCGAGATAGTCATTGGGGACGTTCTTAAACGACTGGTCATTGGGGACAGTCTTGGTGCGCTCCGTTCGTCCTCCCGTTCGATTTTTGCTCGGTGGGTATACTTCCATCCGCAATACAGGCCGGAATGAGGAGGTATCCAAATGCCGGACAACGGATTGATTCAAAAGAAAGATGCGCACGAGATGGCTCATGGGCGTCCTGTCCAGATAACCGAGCGCACGACGGTAACCGAGCTGCAGCCCAGCCTGTCCGATGTCGTGTGCGCAAACAAAAAGCTGCAGGTTGGCTTTATCGTTGCGCTCGTGGTACTGGCGCTGCTGTCGGGCTTTGTGGCTCGTCCGCATTTCGCCGATACCAAGACTTGGGACTCCACCATCGAGGTCATCGACCAAAAGAAGGGCAACGTTTTGGCGCTCACGGCTTCATGCGTTGCTCTATCTGCGGGTATTACGGCGCTGCCGGGTGATACGGGAACGCCGGTTGCCGAGCAGCTCGCACAGCTTTCGGGCAACCTTGGTATTGTGCTTGCCGTGCTCTACCTAGAGAAATACCTGCTAACCATTTTGTGGTCGGTTGGCCTGGGCATCTTAATCCCGTTTGCGTTGGTGCTCTTTGCGGTGTCGCTCGGCATTCACGGGCGCTGGAGCACGAGCACTGTCCTGCGCCGTGTGGCGACGCGCGTGCTGGTGGTTGCCGTGATCGGCATGGCGCTCGTGCCCGCGAGCGTATGGGTGTCGCAGAAGGTCGATGAAACGTATCGCGTAAGTATTGAGCAAGCTGAGCAAAAGGCTGCGGACGCTGCGGATGCGGCCGACACCACGGACAAGTCAGCCGAGACCAGCTCAAAATCGAACAAGAAAAAATCCGAGGCCACGGAGTCCAAAAACGTGCTCGAGCAGTTGACTGATGGGGCATCGAGCCTTGTTACGTCGGTGACCAGCGGCGCCAAGCAGATGACCGATGAGATCGTGCGGCAGGTGACCGATCTGATTGAAGGCGTCATCGTGATGATCGTGACTTCGTGCGTTATCCCGCTGCTGGTGCTCGTGGCGTTCCTGTGGCTGGGCCACGTGCTGCTGGGGATCGATATTTCCGGCCCGGCGAACTATTTGACGGGTCGTTTCTTGAGCGCTCCTTCCAAGCACGCCAAAAAGGGTGGGCAGTCTGAGTAGGCGGCAAAGCGATCTTTGGAAAACCAACCGTAAGAAGGGCGGCCGAGATGCGTTCTCGGCCGCCCTTTTTGTTTGTTGAATACGTGACAAGCCGGGCATTCCCTGAATCCAAACGGTCAGCAATCATCCGTAAACGGTATTTGTTCAAAAAAGAACAAAGATAAACAAATAGTTGTTGCAGTTACTGTTCGAATGTGTTCAAATAAACATGAACAGTGAAGAACCGCACATTCAGATGCCCGGACCTGAACGCGATTCAACACTTCCAAACAGAAACTACGCACCTGCGTATCTCTCAAGGAGGATGTCATGAGGGTTGTAATCGCTTCCGATGCCGACGGTATGTCGATGAAGGAGTCCATCAAGGAGATGCTCATCGCCGACGGTCACGAGGTCGTCGACTATTCCGAGACCCCTGCCGCGGACTTTGTCGATTCCGCGACCGCCGTTGCCAAGGACCTGCTGGAGCACAAGGATTCCCAGGGCTTCGCATTCGATAAGTACGGCGTCGGCTCCTATATGGCCGCCGTCAAGATTAAGGGCATGGTCGTCGCCAACATTTCCGACGAGCGTTCCGCCTACATGACCCGCGAGCACAACGGCTCGCGCATGGTCACCATGGGCCCGGGCGTTGTGGGCACCGAGGTCGCCAAGAAGATCGCCCGCGAGTTCCTGCGCGCCCAGTACGCCGGCGGCCGTCACCAGATCCGTGTCGACATGCTCAACAAGATGGCCTAACGAGAGCCACCGAGAACTCGAACTTCTACCTCAACTTGTGAATTCAGACGAAAGGACGTTCTGATGAAGAAGACCATCGCAATCGGTTGCGACCATATCGTTACGGACGAGAAGATCTATCTGGCCGACCGCCTGGAGCAGGCTGGCTACAAGGTGCTCGACTGCGGCACCTACAGCCACACCCGTACGCACTATCCCATCTACGGTAAGGCCGTGGGCGAGGCTGTTGCCAGCGGCAAGGCCGACTTTGGCGTGGCCCTGTGCGGCACCGGCATCGGCATCACCAACGCCGTCAACAAGGTTCCCGGCGCCCGCTGTGCCCTGGTTCGCGACATGACCTCTGCCCTGTATGCCCGTCGCGAGCTCAACGCCAACATCGTGGGCTTTGGCGGCAAGATCACCGGTGAGTTCCTGATGGCCGACATCATGCTTGCCTTCCTGGAGGAGCCCTACGAGAAGACCCCCGAGCACGATGCCCTGATTGCCAAGATCGATGCCTGCAATAAGGCCGACGCCGAGGCTCAGGCTGACCCGCACTTCTTTGACGAGTTCCTGGAGAAGTGGGACCGCGGCGAATACCATGATTAGCGGGTATCCGGCGTAATTAACTAGTCCGTTGACGGCTCGCGTTTCTGTGAGGGGACGCGGGCCGGTTTTCTAAACAGGAGTTCAACATGATTCTGACCGTTACCATGAACCCGTCGATTGATACGCGCTATCAGCTCGACAAGCTGATCATCGACGATGTTAACCGTGTGACGCCCGAAAAGACCGCTGGCGGCAAGGGCCTCAACGTGAGCCGTGTGTTGCTGCAGTTGGGCGACGATGTGCTCGCGACCGGTCTGCTCGGCGGCCACATGGGTGCCTATATGGCCGAGCTTATGGATGCCGATGGCGTCAAGAACGACTTTGTGCCCATCGCCGGTGAGACGCGCATTTGCCTGAATATTCTGCACGAGGGTAATCAGACCGAGCTTTTGGAGAGCGGCCCGCAGATCGCCCCGGCCGAGCTCGAGGCCTTTACGGCCAAGTTTGCCGAGCTTGCAGCGAAGGCGGACGTTGTGACGCTTTCGGGCTCGCTGCCGCGTGGCGTCGATGTCGGCTACTATGCCGAGCTCGTCAAGATCGCCGAGGAGGCGGGCGCCAAGGTGCTGCTTGACACCTCGGGTACATCGCTGGAGGCCGCGCTGGAGTCTGACGCTAAGCCTGAGCTCGTAAAGCCCAACCTGACCGAGATTAACGGCCTGCTGGGTACGTCCTTTACGACCGATGATGTCGATGCCCTGCGCGAGGCGCTTGCCGCCGATGACCGCTTTGCCGGTATCCCCTGGGTCGTCGTTTCGATGGGCGCTGCCGGTTCGGTGGGCTTCCATGAGGGCCGCGCGTTCCGCGCCAAGACGCCCGCGATTGCGGCTGTGAACGCG
>CAJMOM010000086.1:0-6790 GCA_905215005.1 uncultured bacterium
TGCGCTCTCGCGCTCCACGGCAGCGCCCTCGAGCTTGGCGCGCAACTCGGCAAGCTCGGCATCGCGCTTGGCAACCTCCTGCGCCAGTTCCTGAGCCGCGGCGTTTTTCTGCTCAACGAGCTGAGCGTTGCGCTGAGACTCCGCCTCCTGCAAAGCGGCCGTCGAACGAGAGCGCTCAAGCTCCAACGCCTGCTCGCCCTCGCGCTGGACTGCCTTCACACGCTCATCCAGGTCGCGCGAAAACTCGGCATCACGCACTTGCTTGACAATATCCGCATAGCCGGATGCATCGACCTTAAATACTTCGCCACAATGCGGGCACTTAATCTCGTTCATAGCAGCTCCTCGCTGGACGCATATTTCAACCGCCTACACTCTACCGCGCCGCGCGGACAAAAAAGGCGCCGCCGCCATAATGGCAACGGCGCCAGAACCACCACAAAGGTGCCTGTCCCCTTTGTGGTGGTTCGAGAATTACAGTCCAAAATAGCCGAGGATTTGATCACGACTTACGGGCTTGTAGTCATTGGCGTCGAGGCCCACATCGTAGCGGTAAACGGGGCGCTCGCGATCGCGGTTGCGTGCGTTGGTGCGGTCACCCCTGCTGTGGATATGCCCATGCAGCATAATGGCGCCACGTGCCTTGCCGTTCCAGCTGAGCATGGGGTAGTGGCTCATCACCAGACGATGACCCTTGGCATAGCCGGGAGCAATCTCCAGGTAATCGCGCACGTCTTCCCAAATCTGCGGTACGTCGGAATCTTCCCAGTCGCCGTCATGGTTACCGCGGATGAGCGTCACATTCTTGCATTCGATACGCTCGCGCAGGCGCACCGCCTCCGCCATGGGCAAGCGATACGTAAAGTCTCCCAGGATATAGAGGCGGTCGTCCGCAGCCACGCACTCATTGATGGCATCGATGACCTTGCGGTTCATCTCCTCGACCGAATCAAACGGCCGATCCATGTCGTGCAAGATATTCGTATCGCCCAGGTGCAGGTCGGCGGTAAACCACATCATCGTCTGTGTCCTCATTTCGCAACGCGTCTAACACGTGCCTAGTATACAGACGCTCTGGCGCGTCGGTTAGCCAAAGAGCCCGCCGAACAGACCTCGACGGCGTTTGTCTTGCTTTTTCGAAGCGTCATCCTGGGTTTTCCTATCCCGCCGCTTCTTACGGTCCCGCTCCAGCTCATCGTCATCGAGCAACAGGTCCCACTCAAACGGATCATCCGTCAAATCGAACAGGTCATCGTCGTCAAACATGGCCGCCTCCCTTACCGATTAGCGAGCATCCACCACGTAGAGTCCAACGCGCACCTGATGCCACGGGCTGCGTTCGGGAGCAACCTGTTGCACGCGGGCCTCAAATACATCCTCATGGCCGTAATACATCATCAAGGACAGCGGGCCGACCTCGTTTCCCGGGATATAGCCAAGTTTGGTGTTGCCGTAGTAGATTGCAACCGCCTCGGGATCATGGGGATTATCGCGCTCGGCGCACAGCGTCAGCTTATCGCCCGCTTTAAGATCGCCTAGGACCAAAGCGCCGTCGGCATATTGAAATCCTGCGATGTGAAACGACAGAAGAACACGTGAAGGCTCGTACATAGCAACTCCCATAACGGCCGGATAAACCGGCGTTTAACCTTATTGAGAAGTCTACGAACTCGCGCGGACACAAATTCGCCCTGCCTGCGCCTTTCGACCGTTTGTCGCTACGCCATCTGATTCTAATGCACAAACATGCGCACGAACTTGTGCTTCCAGCTTGCGTAGGGCGCATACCGAAACGGCACGTCCAGCCAGGTTGCCTTGTTCACGATACTCTTCTTGTGGCTAAACGTATCGAAGCTCTCGCGTCCATGGTACTGCCCCATACCGCTCGCGCCCATGCCGCCAAAGCCCATATGGCTCGTAGCCAAGTGCATGATCGTGTCGTTGACACAGCCACCGCCAAATGGCACGTAACGCACAAAGCGCTGCTGAACTGCGCGATCCTGGCTAAAGATATACAGAGCCAGCGGCGTCGGACGATCCGTAATAAACGCTTCGGCCTCGTCTAGGCTCTCAAACGTCAGCACCGGCAAGATGGGACCGAAGATCTCCTCCTGCATCACGGCGTCATCGGGGGTCACGCCGTCCAAAATCGTCGGCTCGATCTTCAGCGAAGTCTCCCGCGCGGTGCCTCCCAGCACGACCTTATCGGGATCGATCAGCCCGCGCACGCGCGCAAAATGCTTGGCGTTGACGATATGCCCGTAATCCTCGTTATCGAGCGGATGCTCGCCAAACATACGGCGGACCTCTTCCTTGATGAGGCCCAGCAGCTCGTCGTGCACGCGCGTATCGACCAGCAGATAGTCGGGCGCTACACAGGTCTGGCCCACGTTGAGCCATTTACCAAATGCGATGCGGCGTGCCGCGACCTTCAAGTTTGCCGTCGCATCTACGATGCAGGGACTCTTTCCGCCCAGCTCAAGCGTCACTGGCGTAAGGTTTTCACTTGCGCGCTCCATAACGAGCTTGCCGACCGAAACGCTACCGGTAAAGAAGATCTTGTCCCAGCACTCATCGAGCAGCGCTTCGTTTTCGGCGCGCCCGCCCTCGACAACCGTCACCAGGCACGGGTCAAATGCCTCTTCACAGATTTGCTTGAGCACCGCGCTCGATGCCGGAGCATAGGCACTCGGCTTGATGACCACGGTATTGCCCGCGGCAAGGGCGCCGGCGAGCGGCTCGAGTGTTAGCAAAAACGGGTAGTTCCACGGAGCCATGATGAGTGTGACGCCATAGGGCACGGCTTGCGTTTTGCACACGCTCACGGCGTTGGCGAGGTCACACGGACGCAGGCGCGGACGACTCCATCGAGCCACATGCGCAATCTGATGACGAATCTCGGAAAGCGACGTGCCGATCTCGCACATATATGCCTCATCATGCGACTTTCCCAAATCGGTCTTGAGCGCATGGGCAATATCGGCCTCGTGCGCCCGTACCGTATCGCGTAAACTCACGAGCGCGCGACGTCGAGTATCGACATCAAACGTAGCTTGCTTCTTAAAGTAGATGCGCTGATCGCCGACGATGCGCGCAATTTCCTCGGTGTTCATGGCACCCTCCTAGTTCTCGTCCTCAAACATACCACCTGCAACAACTTCGTACATACGCTCGAGCTCCGGACGGTCCATCAAAAGTGGAACGGGGTATAGCGGATTGGCCTCGGCATCGGCATGTGCCGCCATTTGCGGAATATCGGAGCGACGAATACCCGAGACATATTTGGGGATTCCCAGGGCCTCGTTCATGCGGTCGACCCAATCGATAAAGGCCTCGGCCGCAAGACTGTCCTGCGCGGTAGCCGGCGCAATGCCCGCCATGCGAGCCAGATCGGCAAGCTTGGGGGCGGCGGCGTCACCATAGGCGCGAAGCATATGCGGCAGGATGATAGCGTTGGCCAAGCCGTGCGGAATCCCGTAACGCCCACCCAAGCTGTGTGCGATGGCGTGAACGTATCCAACATAGGAGCGGGTAAACGCAACGCCCGCCTTATACGCCGCCGAAAGCATATTGCGACGCGCACGCATGTCGTCGCCATGCTCATAGGCCTCGAGCAAATTGTCGTGGATGAGCTGCACCGCCTGTCGCGCCATCTTACGCGTATAGGGCGTGGTGCTTCGCCCGATAAAGGCCTCGGCGGCATGCGTCAGGGCGTCCATACCCGTCTGCCCCGTAATGGAGGCGGGCAGACCGCGCGTAAACTCGGGGTCGTGCACCGCAAAGCGCGGGATAAGCACAAAGTCGTTAATGGGGTACTTGTAGTGCGTCTCGTCATCGGTAATTACCGCCGCAAGCGTGACCTCGCTTCCCGTGCCTGCCGTGGTGGGAACGGCGATGAGAAGCGGCAGGCGACGATGAATCCGCAGCAGGCCGCGCATCTTGTTGATGGGCTTGTTTGGCTGCGCAATGCGTGCGCCCACGCCCTTGGCGCAGTCCATGGCCGAACCGCCACCAAAGCCGATAACAGCCTGGCAGGCGCTCTCTCGATACAGGGACGCCGCTTCCTCCACGTTTGAAACCGTGGGGTTCGCTGATGTTTTGGCATAGACCGTAACGCCAATCCCCTGAGCCGTAAGCGCACGCTCGAGTGATGCCGTGAGCCCCAAACGTGCAATACCAGGGTCTGTCACGATAAGGACCTTCTGGACCGAACGCTTTTGAAGCACCGCGGGCACATCCTCGGCATGCTCCAAAATGCGCGGCTCGGTATAGGGCAGGATCGGCAATGCAATGCGAAAAACCGTCTGATATGTTCGGCACCAGGCACGACGGGCTAGATGCATAAAGGAAACTCCTTCATTTGTTGATTGGTCAACATTTGCTCGACCGATTGTACTCAGCGGCGGTCAAAGGCGGCCTGCCAATCGTTAATCAATCAACATCTTCATATCTCAAAATTGTTTTATTAAAAATCATTCCTAATAGGCTTCACATTTGGTTGCATTTATGGATAATAGAACCCGTCAAGACGCACGTCCGGAGAGGGCCCTTACGGGACCGGACAAGCGCCCCATCGCCATCGATCGAAAGGATCGAATCATGAAGTTTGTTTGCCCCGTTTGCGGTTATGTGGAAGAGTTCGACGGCGACCAGCTGCCCGAGGACTTCAAGTGCCCCCAGTGCGGCGTTCCCGGTTCTCGCTTCCTGAAGCAGGAGGAGGGTCAGCTCGAGTGGGCTGCCGAGCACGTCGTGGGCGTCGCCAAGATGGAGGGCGTCTCCGAGGACATCGTTGCCGACCTGCGCGCCAACTTTGAGGGCGAGTGCTCTGAGGTCGGTATGTACCTGGCCATGGCTCGCGTCGCCCATCGCGAGGGCTATCCCGAGATTGGTCTGTACTGGGAAAAGGCCGCCTTCGAAGAGGCAGAGCACGCCGCGAAGTTCGCGGAGCTGCTCGGCGAAGAGCTCGAGCCCAACATGAAGGCCTCGACGAAAGAGAACCTCGCATGGCGCGTTGAGTGCGAATTCGGCGCATGCAACGGCAAGACCGAGCTCGCCACCTGCGCAAAGAAGAACGGTCTCGACGCCATTCACGATACCGTGCACGAAATGGCCCGCGACGAAGCCCGTCACGGCAAGGCCTTCGAGGGGCTGCTCAAGCGTTATTTCGGTAAGTAAGAAATTCAGATATTGTTTGAAAAATGAGGGTTGCATCTTCAAAGAGGTGCAGCCCTCTTTTTGCGTAGAGTGGTACAAAAGTTGTACACTAGATTTCAAACTGTGTGAAAAAAGGGTGAAAACAGCTCAAAGTGGTACATTGAAGAAGTGGTACATTACAAATTAGTTTATCGTTGCTCCATGTTTGTTGATGTATCAGCCATTTCCACCTGGCATAAAGTCATCCGTAATGGGGTCTCCCGGTTTGCCAAACCATGACCCTTCAAGATCATCGCCGGTAGGGGTACTCCTCTCGAAATCAGGAGCTGGCGATAACCCTTCACGGAGCATGAATCCAACGTGCCCATCTTCGGTCTGTACATGACACCAGTTTTCGCTTACACCAAGCACGCAAACTGTCGATCCGTTCTTATACAGGCCTAAGGAAACAGAGCTGGTTGATTGCCTCTGCCGCAAATTCAACCCTATTCCATTCGCATTTTCAATTTTTACAGATGGCATGGCATAGCCGACTGCGGATTGATCCTGCCCAAAGGCTAGGTATTGGGTCATCATGTAGCCTTCCAAGGTGTGAATCCGAACCTTTGTCCAGCCATTCTGATCGCCGCCTAGCACTTCAACAGGCGTTCCGCTGTAATATTTTCCAAGCGTTGGCGCATCCTGACCCGGCTTTGTTCTCAGGTTGAGGCGATCAATAGAATTGGGATTGTTGACGACAGCACTGCTATTGGCTGGTCGCATTGTGCTGCCAGGGATAACGGTGCTCGTATTGCCATTTGCGCCGCCACTGCTATTCTGGAATTCGAGTACGGGTGACAACCGCTCCCGCAGCATGAATCCAACATTTCCGTCCTCCGTCTGTACATGGCACCAAGTTTCGCTTACGCCGAATACTCGAACTGTTGCCCCGTTTTTATACAGACCCAGGGAAATGGAGCCGGTCGACTGTGATTTACGCAGATTGAGACCTGAGCCGCCTGAGTTCTGGATTTTCACCGTGGGAACCGTCGCGGCGCCGGTCTGTAACTGATCCGGATACGTCAGGAATTTTGCCATCATGTATCCTTCTAGATCAAAAATGCGAACCTTTACCCAACCGTCCATTTCATCGGATAGAACCTCAGGATAGGTACCATTGTAGTATTTACCGAGCGTCGGCGCATCCTGACGTGGCTCTGTTCTCAGGTTCAGACGATCTTCGGCGTCTGGGTTGTTGACCACGACGACCATCCCGGCTTTTATTTTTGAAGCTTCGCTGTTTGCCATCGCAGTTGGCACAAATAACAACATAAACGTCATGGATACTAAGGCAGATAGAATACGAATCTTCATAAATGTTCCCCCTTTTACTCTGTTAGTTAAGTCCAATACGTCCATTTTCTTTAACAACGCAGGAATTTCCTGCTAGTATTACAACGATTCTTAAGCTGTTTTTCGTACAATTAAGCAATTAATTTTAAACGTTATATTTATGGACACTAGGACATCGTAAAGACAAATAACCCTCTTTCCAACTTCGGAAAGAGGGTTTTCTTTATGCTATTGGATATTGCGCAAAATCGCCCGCGTGAGCAAGGCTTTGATGCGTGGCGAACTTCGGCGGAAGTGGGAGCAG
>CAJMOM010000087.1:0-6688 GCA_905215005.1 uncultured bacterium
GGGACGATATAGGCGGTTGCCCCGGGGACTACGTTAACGCTGCTTGTCTCGCCCGGGTGCCGTGGGCCAGGGAGGGGCGTCTTCGCTGATAATTGCTTTGTTGGAAGAGCTGCTTTTATTGCGGCTCTTTCTTTGGTTTTGGGTATATTTGTTCTTATTGAACTGTTCTTGCGACTGGGTGCGTTTGCGACCCGGAACGCTTTTGTTTTGTAGCCGTCTCGGCTCGTTATTGAGAGGAGACTAACTTTTATGCGTATTGTGTTTATGGGTACGCCTGATTTTGCTGTGCCTTCTTTAACTTCGCTTGTTGCGGCTGGCAACGAGATTGCGCTTGTTGTTACTCGTCCTGATGCTGTTCGTGGGCGCGGTAAGAAGCTTGAGCCTTCTCCTGTTAAGGCCAAGGCGCTTGAGCTGGGGTTGCCGGTTGTTGAGGCTAATCGTATGACGCCTGAGGTTGTTGAGGCTCTCCAAGCTGCGCAAGCCGATATCTTCTGTGTGGCTGCTTATGGCTGCATTTTGCCTGATGACGTGCTGCATATGGCACCGCTTGGTATTGTGAATGTCCATGCGTCCTTGCTGCCTCGTTGGCGTGGGGCTGCTCCTATTCAGCGTGCGATTCTCGCTGGTGATGAGGTCGCTGGCGTTTCTATCATGCGCATCGGTCATGGCGTGGATACTGGTGCTTATTGTGCACAGGCCTCAACCACGATTGCCGGTAAGCATGCTGAGGCGCTGACCATGGAGCTTGGTGAGCTTGGCGGCAAACTGCTTGCCGATACACTTCCTTCGCTTGCCGATGGTTCGGCGGTTTGGACCGAGCAGGATGAGGCGCTCGTTACCCATGCTGCCAAGATTTCTAAGAAGGAGATGCGTCTGGATCCGCAAATGGCGGCACTTGATTGCGTGCGTCATGTGCTGGCCTCGTCCGATACCGCGCCTGCTCGTTGCGTGATTGCCGGTAAGACCGTGCGCGTGCTCGATGCTGTGCCGGCTGATGTGTCGTTTGGCGAGGGTCAGGTTCTCATTAAGGCCAGGCGTGTTTTCCTTGGCCTTTCCGATGGTGCGGTTGAACTGCTCGAGGTTAAGCCTGATGGCAAGCGTGGTATGGCCGCTTTTGCTTGGGCTGCTGGGCTGCAAGGCGCCGATCTTTCGTGGGGTGTTCTGTCATGAGCAAGCTGTCTCCTGCGCGCAAGCTTGCGCTCGATGTGCTAATGGAGGCTGATCGCCGCGGCATGTATGCACGTGACGTGCTGTCCTCTCGCGCTTCGGCCAAGGCTATTGACCAGCGCGATTCCGCTTTTGCCGCTCGCTTGGCGCTGGGTGTCGCCGCCACGCAGGGTATTTTGGACGAGCTTCTCGATCAGTTTCTCGATAAGCCTAAAAAGGTTGCGCCGCGTGTTCGCATGGCGCTTCGTATCTCGGCCTTCGAGATGCTCTACCTTCATACCCCAGGCCGCGTTGCGGTGAGTCAGGGTGTTGAGCTGGTTCGCTGCGGCGCTAAGTCCGCCGCTGGCTTGGCCAATGCTGTACTGCATAAGGTTGCTGACAATGTTGATGACTTTGCTACTGCGTCCGATGTGGATGAGTCTGAGCGGCGCTTGGTTCGTCTGTCGCGCCTGATGGGTCTGCCGCGCTGGTTGTGCGCTCGTATTATGGCGTCGTTTGACACGCCAGAGGGTGCGCTTAACTTTGCCGGCAATCTGGCCCCCGCGCCGCTGGCCCTGCATGAGAATGCCTTTGCGACCAAGCCCGATCCGTATATCTCGCAGCTCGTCGCGCCTGTCTTCCCAGGCTGCCATGCCCCGGTTGATGCCCAGGTTACCGTTGCTTCGGGTGTGTTTGAGCGTGCTGCCGCGGTGGCATCTGATCTCAATGCGCAGCTTATCGCTACAGCTGCCACGCGCCCTGGTAGCTGTCTTGAGATTGGTGCCGGTCGTGGCACCAAGACCTATGTGATGATGTGCCAGGCCAAGCGTGCGGGGTATGAGCGTCAGCATACGGCGCTCGATCTGCATGATCGCAAGTGCGATCTGAATCTCGCTCGCCTGCATAAGGCCGGTATTCAGGGCGTTCGTACGGTTTCGGGTGATGCTTGCGAGCTTGATGAGGTGCTCACATCGTTTGATGCCATGCTTGGCGAGCCGGTTAAGTTCGACACGGTCTTTATCGATGCGCCGTGCTCGGGCACCGGCACCATGCGCCGCCATCCCGAGATCCCGTGGCGCCTAACCGAGAATGATGTAATGGCCGAGTTACCCAAGCTTCAGCTGACGATGCTTAAGGAGGCTTCTGCGCGCGTGGCCGCCGGCGGAGAGCTCATCTATGCCACCTGCTCGGTTTTTGATGAAGAGAACACGCAGGTCGTGGATGCCTTTTTGGCCTCTCCCGAGGGGGCCGACTTTAGTGTCGCACCGCTCTCCGAGGCGCAGATCCTGCAACTCCCCGAGTTCGATCAGGCCAAGAAGCTCGTATCCGTACGCCAGAACGATCGAGGCCTCTTCCAAAGCGTGCCGGTAAACGCCGACTCCTACGACGGCCACTTCTGTGCCCGCCTGATTCGCAAGTAACTACTAAGTTGCGGTGAAATAGGGATTGAATAGCGGCTTTTACCTGTCAAACAGTCCTTATTTCACCGCAATTCATAGAGATGCCTGGGTAGTTAAAGAAATAGCCCCGCGATCGGTGTTGATCGCGGGGCCGCGTTGTTTCTAGTGGCTGTGAGGGCAGTTGGCGCAGCAGCCGCTGGTGGCGTTGGTGCTGGAGCCGCCGCTTCGCTGGTCGGTGTTGTAGAAACCGCTACCCTCAAATTTAATGCCGCTGGCCGAGAACGTCTTGGCTGCCGGGGCACCGCAGCTGGGGCATACGACCTCGGGCGTCTCGGACATGGGGTGCTCAACCTCAAACACGTTGCCGCAGCTCGAGCACTTGTAATCGTAGCGCGCCATAATACTTCCTTTTCAGCACAAAGCGGGCAGATTACTCTGCCCGCAAAAATTCAAACGTCTGTAACTGTACCCTATATCGGGGGTTTTATCACGCTTCGCCCCAGAATCTATGGTTGTTGCGCAGGAGCTGTGCGGTTTTGTTCTCGGCGGCTGCAATGTCCGCCTCGTCAGCCTGCCAGGTCCAGTTGCCCGTGGCCACGCCCGGAACGTTCATGCGGGCGCCGTCGCCAAGCCCCAGGATATCCTGCAGCGGCATCATCACCAGGGGAGCGTCGCTTGCCAGCGCGTCGCTCATCAGCTTGGCCGCAAACTCAACACCGCTCGGCTCGTCGCCGCCGGCAAAGGAACGCGTACACCAGCCGGCGAGCGTCGAGGTGTCGTGCGTCGACGTGTACAGAATCTTGCCGGGCGTGGGATGCACACCGCAGCGAACGTCGTAGTCGCTAAACTCCAGCACGTCCATGCCGGGGAAGCCGCAGGTCGAAGCCATGGCGCGAACACCGGGCGTCAAATAGCCCAGGTCCTCGGCGATAAAGTTGAGCGGACCCAGCTCGTCATAAGCGGTCTGGAACAGGTCCTTGCCCGGTCCCGCCAGCCAGCGGCCGTCGGCGCAAGCCTTGCCCGCAGGGATACTAAAGTAGCTGTGGAAGCCCAGGAAGTGATCCAAGCGCACGCGATCGTAGAGCGAAAACGCGCGGCGCAGGCGATCCATCCACCAGCTATAGCCGTTCTGCTTCATGTGGTCCCAGCGGAACGTCGGGTTGCCCCACACCTGGCCCTCGGGTGCAAAGTTGTCGGGCGGCGCGCCGGAAATCTCAATCGCCTTGCCGGTATCGGACAGCCAGAAGTTCTCGGGCTCGCTCCACGCATCTGCCGAATCGTCGGACACGTACATGGGTATATCGCCGATAACCTCGATGCCCTTCTTGTGCGCATAGTTCATGAGCTCGCACCAAGCCAGGTCAAAGCGGTACTGCATGTACGCCTGAAGCTCGGCCTCGTCGTGGAAGCGCTTGTCGTCGATCAGATGCTCGTTGTAGCGCGCGACATCTGCCGGCCAATCATGGCGCGACTCGCCCTCAAAGTACTTCTTAACGGCCATGTAGACGCAGTACTTCTCGAGCCAATCGGCATTGCGATGCTTAAACGCTGTGTACAGCGGGTCAGCATCCTCGCCGCCGCGGGCCTTCCAGGTCTCAAAGTCGGCGGCCAGCTCCTCGTGGCTCTCAGGTAGCAAGTCGATATTGCCTGCAAAGGCCGAAGGACCGGCGTAAGGGGAGCGGAAGAAGTCCGTGGGGTTGACGGGGAGAACCTGCCAGTAGCGCATGCCCATGGCGGCCAGATGGTCGATAAAACGACGCGTGGGCGCTCCGATCGTGCCGGGCTTGCCGTCGTCGGTCGGCACCGATGTGATATGGCACACAACACCCGCACCGTGATCGAGCGGCTCCTGCAGGCGCTGCTCGGCATGGTGATAGATGATCGACGAACCCAGCGGGTACAGGTCGAGCGTGACCGTGCCGTTGTGGATCTCGCACTCGTGACCGCTAATCACATCACTCGCGCATTCGCCGAGCGCCGGAATCGTCACGCGGTGCGAATTACGCAGGCTGCGGTTGATGATAACCGTCGCAGACTCGCCGTCCTTGCCCGTACGGTTGTAGGCAAGCACCTCGTCATTGAGCGCGAAGGCCTTGATTTCACCGTCGATCATAAACGGCAGCGCGCGGCGCACAGCGGATGCGTTCTTGACTATCGCAAACGTATCGAAGTCGTGCAGGTCTTCCTTGGTCGGCATGGTTCGGCGATTGCCCGGATCGGTCAGGCCCTCAAGGCCGTACTCGTCACCGTAATAGATTGAGGGAACGCCCGGGAACGTCATCTGCATGAGCGTCGCGAGCCAAAAACGGCTCTTGGCCAGGCCCATGGAGTTCTCGTCCAGGCGCCATTTGCTGCGCTCACTCTCGGGCAGCTGCGACTCGTCGGGGCCACCGCCGAGCACCGAGATAATGCGCGGGCGGTCGTGGCTCGATAGCAGATTGAGCGCGCAGGATAATGCCTCGCGCGGGTAGTTCTCGCGCAGGGTCTCGATATCCTCGGCAGCTTGGTAGGCATTCTTGTAGCCCATCAAAAAGCCGATGACCATGTCGCGGAAGGGGTAATCCATGGCCGAGTCGAGCTCGGAGCCTTGCAGATAGCGACGCAGATGGCCGTAGCTGATCTTGTTGGAGGCGTCTTCCCATACCTCGCCGAGCAGCAGCGCGTCGGGCTTCTCGGCGAGCACGGCCTTTTTGATCTCGGCCAGGAAGTCATCGGAAAGCTCGTCGGCCACATCCAGGCGCCAGCCGTGAGCGCCGGCGCGCAGCCATTTGCGGATCACGCCGTCCTTGCCCAGGAGCCGCTCGCGTACCAACTCGGAGCTCTCATTGATGGCGGGCATATTGCCCACGCCCCACCAACAGTCGTACGAGCCGTCCTCGTGGAAATAAAACGCATCGCGCCACGGCGAATCCTCGCTCTGCCACGCACCCACGCCGGGGTAGTTGCCGTAGCGGTTGAAGTAGATCGAATCGTCGCCCGTGTGGTTGAACACACCGTCCAGAATGATGGAAATGCCCAGCTTCTCGGCCGCCTCGCACAGTTCAGTAAAGTCCTGCTCGGTGCCCAGAATCGGATCGATCTTGGTGTAATCGGCGGTGTCGTAGCGGTGGTTGCTCGCGGCTTCAAAAATGGGGTTGAGGTAGATGGCTGTAAAGCCCAGCTCGGCGATGCGGGGCAGGTCTTCCTGGATGCCCTTGAGCGATCCGCCGTAAAAGTCCCAGGTCTTGATGGAGCCGTCCTCGGCGCGCTCGTACACAGGCGGCTCGTTCCAGTCCTCGACCATGCGACGCTGAATACCCTTACGCGGTTTTTCGACCTCGGCCAGCGTGCGCTCGCGCCAGTGCTCGTCGCGGGCATAGCGATCGGGGAAGATCTGGTAGACCATACCGCGCTCGTACCAGGTGGGACGGTTCTCGCGGTGCTTGTAGACGGTAATCTGGAAGGACGGAACCTCGGCGTAGTCGTAGGTTACGCCTTCGCCGCCGGTGCGTCCCTGCGGTGCGCCCAAGCGGACCTCGGGCTGGCCTTCAATATTGCAGATAAAGCTGTACCAGATAAGACAGGGATCGGTGCACTCAAGCTCTACGGTAAATATGCCGTCGCCTTCGTGCGTCATAGGATACCGAGACTCGCCGATCTTATCGACCCAGGTGCGCAGCGTAAGCGTTGCCTGCGCGGGATCGGCATCCTCCAGAATCACGGAGAGCGAAAGGGTAGTTCCTGTGGTCACAGCGCCAAACGGAGTGCGAAACTGCGGCAGACGGCTGTTGTGTATCAATCTCATAGTACGGTCCAGTTCAATAGAATCATGGCCTGCGGGCCATGGGCTTTACGCACAAGATGTAAGTATATCTGTTGTACACAGGCTGTATAAACAACATCCGTTTACCATCGGCGAACGGTTGTCCTAGAAAATAGTTTTACCAACTACCTACAGAGAAGGGGCGCCCGGTTGGAGCGCCCCTTGCTTAGGGTTTGATGAGGTTTTGGATCGTCTGGATTAGCGGCGCTTGCGGGTGGCCGTTGCCTTGCGGACGGAGGTCTTCTTGGTCGGAGCCTTTTCCTCGGCTGGAGCGGCGGGGGAGACCGGGGCCTCCTTGGCGGGCTCGGTCTTTGCCGTAGCCTTCGAAGCGGTCTTGACC
>CAJMOM010000088.1:0-6598 GCA_905215005.1 uncultured bacterium
GTCGCGAGATCCGTGCGGCTCATCGCGCCGCGGTCGAGCGCGAGATCGAGCGTGCGCCCGTCAAGCTGCTGATTCCCACCGGCACGCTCATCTTGCCGGCGTTGCTTCTGTCCATATTGGGCCCGCTGCTGGGAGCAGGCGGGATGATGTAGGGAGGAATACATGAACACGATGACTGACGTTGCCGGCAAGGTCCAGGGCTGGGCTTTTTGCCGGGCGATTCGCGCTCGCCAGCATGCCAAGGAGCTGTTGCAGGAGGAGAGCGCGCAGGGTACCACCGAGTACGCCATTTTGGTGGGTGTGCTTGTGGTGATCGCGATTATTGCCATCGTTGCATTTAAAGGCAAGGTCCAAGATCTATGGAACGCTATCAGCGAGGGCATCAACAGCCTGTAGAGGGCGAGCGCCCCATCGGGGTGCTGCTGGTGTTTGCTTGCCTGACCGTGGCGATAGCGGCGGTGCTTTGGGGGCTTAACGCCGCGCGGCAGCAGCGTCCTGGGGCCGCCTTCGATTCGGGCTCAGATTCGGCGGTGGCGTCTCAAAAAGATGAGATGCGAGATGCGGACGATTCGGATGTCGCTGTCACGGCGCAAACCTTTCTGCGGACGCTCGACAAGCGGTCTGGCACTGCGACGGATTCGCCTGAGGACAACGCGATTGCGGTCCGGCTTGCATGGTCCGAGGACCGACCGATGACCGAGGCAGCGGCGGATATGTTACGCGCCTACCGCGAGGTGCCAACGGCCCAGCTCGCCCTGAGCGGCTATCTTGATATTAAGGGCAACGTATGGGGCGCCATCGTGCGCGATGGGCGTGGCTGGGTCGATATGGTGACGGTTGCCGCGGATGTCGGCGATGCCTCGTGCCGCCTGCGCGTGATCCGCCTGAGCCCGCAGGCATCGAACTCAAAGGAGGGGTCGTGAAATGCATGACGTCCTGCGCGAGGAATCTGCCCAAGCGACTGTGGAATACGCCATCGTCACGGTGGCGCTGTTATCGATCGTGCTGGCGATTGTGGGACTTTGGCGTGCTGGCACCGATGGACGCTTGGCGGCGCTGGTTGAGCGGGCGGCATCCCATGGCGTTGCCTCGACGTCGGTTATCGACGCCGCTGCGGGTGCTAAGGACATCGCGTTGTATTGATATCGCGCGCGAGGACCGGGCGCAGTCTACGGTCGAGGCCGCTTTTTTGCTGCCGACGTTTCTGACGCTCATCCTTCTCGCATTGCAACCGGTGTGTCTGCTTTATACGCACGCGGTCATGGAGTCTGCCGCCGCCGAGACCGCGCGGCTCATGACCACGACGACGGCGGAGGACGACGATCTTAAGGAGTTCACCCGCCGCCGGCTTGCCGCAGTGCCCAACGTTTCGGTCTTTCATGCCGGCGGGCCGTTGTCGTGGGATATCGAGCTTGGCCGGGCCGGTGCGGGTGGCGTCTCGGCCGTGTCCGTTTCCGGCGAGGTCAAGCCGTTGCCTGTGATCGGTGCGTTTGCGCGGGCTATGGGTGGTACCGCCGAGGGCGGCTACGTTGAGCTCAAGGTCGATGTCTCGTATCAATCGCGTCCCGAATGGCTGGAGGGAGATTATGATTCGTGGATTGCTGCATGGGATTAAGCGTTTCTGGTCTAGATGCGTTTTGACGCGCCGTCCGAGCTGCCATCGCAAGCGAGGCGGCTTTATGGGCCGCGCCGGTATCGACCTGTTTATCGAAGACGGTGCCTACACCACGCTTTCTTCTGCCGTGGTCATCCTAGTGGTGCTCACGTTGTTGTTTTCGTCGACCGCGGCGATATGGAGCATGTCGCGTGCCGGGGATACCCAGGTGGCGGCCGATAGCGGCGCGCTGGCGGGTGCCAACGTAGTGTCGTCCTATCACACGGCTGCCACGGTGGTTGATGCGAGCATCTTGAGTCTGGGGCTGGCGGGGTTTGCCACAATCGGGACGGGCCTGGTCGCCATCCTCATCCCAGGTGCCGAACCAGTTGCCGGCAATATGGTCGACACCGGGATTGAGATCATTAAAACGCGCAACAAGTTTGCCAAAAGCGCATCGGAAGGCTTGCAGAAAATCGAGACGGCTCTGCCGTATCTGATTGCCGCGCGTGCCACGCGGGCGGTGTCGGCGCAGGATACCGATAGTGTGGCCTATACCGGTACGGCGCTTGCCGTGCCCAGGACATCCGAATCGGACTTCGCCGCGCTCAAAGGGTCCGAGATCTCGACCGATATCATTAAAGACACATCAGATGATTTAGAGCGTGCGGCCGAGGAGCTGCGGAAGGCCTCGGAGGAGACGGCGAAGGCAAAGGAGCGCGCCTGGCTTGCGGACTGTGGCGGGTCGGATGAGAGCGCGGTTGGTAGGTACTCATGTATGTGGGAGCGCGCGGGGAGTCTGGCAAAGCTTTCGGATATTGAGAATCCACACTATGCCTCGAGTATCACATGGGAGCCGCAGGTTGCCCTCAACCGAGCGAAGGCCTATTACCATCGGCGCCTAGCGAATGAAAAGTCTCAAGGCTCGAGCACGAAGATGGAGGCCGAGTCCGTCGCGCGGAAAACGTTCTACATCTATGCAATTGAAGAACTCGAACACTCATACATTGAAGACGATGGTGAAAAAATTTCGTCTCAGATCCCATTCCTGCCGCGCACGCCGGGCGAGGTGAAGGGAACCCAGCTCTACACCGATGTCATGTGGCCTACAAGTACCAACGGCGACAAGACGTACCTGCACTATGGGACCGAATGTCCTAACTATAAGAGTGGATCGCCGGGTGGGTTGGCATCCGTTGTCGATTACGACGGACACGATGTATGCGATAAGTGCGAATTCGACGTGGTCACCCTGGGTCGCGCCCTCATGCCGCCGTCGTTCATCGAAAACGGCTTCGAATATCACTTCGACGAGTTCAAAAAGGCCTTGGAGGAATACGTCAAACGTCGGAACAAAGAGCTTGAGCTCATGCGTCAGACCGAGGATGAGGCCGACCGTGCGGGCAATGCGTTTGACCAGGCCATTAAAGCGCTTTCGGGCGAGCGTCCGCGTATCGCTCCGCCCGGTCGCAACGGCGTGGTCGCCTTTGCGGTTTCGGGTGCCATCTCGAGCCCCGACGAGCTCAACTCTTCGTTTAACACGGCAGTCAGGCTTGGCGATCGCGGTGCTATTTCTGCCGCGGTGCTGGCGCCCGATGAGACGACGGCGCAAAACAACGTGCTTTCGCGATTTTTCTCGACATTGAAGGAACGCTCGGGCGGCGTTGCCGGCGTGTTTGACGGCGTCATGGATGTTTGGGGACGGCTGCTCGTGGGGTACGGTGATATCCAAGGTTCGGCCGACGAACTTATGGACAAGATGATTAAAGACCTAGGAGGGGGCAGCGGTGCGTTGGGCTCCATTGCATCGTGGCTCGGCGATACCGTTTCGGCGTCCGTGGCGGCGCTGGGTTTGGAACCGTGCGACTTGCGCCTGCGAAAGCCGGTGCTGACCGATTCCGCCAATGTCATTAAGAGTCCGGGGTCTGACATTGCGGGTCTCTCTCAAGCGCAAGACAAACTGCGAAGTATTCCGTTGGGCGTGACCGATCCCAAGGCGCTTTGCGAGGCGTTGGAATATCAAGTCGAACGCACCATTAGCGGTACGGTGTTCACGCTTGCGGAGATTCCTCTGCCCGGCGGCGGCTCCATCCCACTCACCGTCGATGTCGCCACGCTGGTTGGCGCTCTGGGCGGTGGGTCGTAATGAGTATCCGCATGCGTCTGCGCGAGGAGCGCGCCCAAGCGACGGTTGAGATGGCAGTGGTTACGCCCGTTTTGCTGGTGCTGGCACTCATCGTGTACAACGTCATGATCTTTGCCAGCGCTGTCGCGCGCTTCGACCGCGTGGTACCCGACATCGTGTTGGCGCACGCCGTGGCGTCGGAGGGGGAGGGCGACGAAAGCTCTGCCGATGCCTCGGCGACGGTTCAGACTCAAATTCTGAATGCCATGGAAGGCTATGACTTGCGGATCGAAGTGTCGAGCGAGCAAGGCGCGAAGGCATCGGATGGTGGCCTGCTCTCCCTATCCGGTACGTTTAGGACCTACACCTGCACCATGCACTATGAGCCGTGGCCGACTTCTCTCAGCATCGCTGGCGTTTCGCTGGGGGCGCCGACAACGTTGTCGCACGAGCGCGCGGTGACGGTCGATCCATGGCGTCCGGGGGTGGTCATGTGACCGCGGTCTCGTCCTACATCGCCTACGCGCGGGCACTCAACAGGCTGGGTTGGACGCCGGCCGAGTTTGCGGTGGCGGAGTCGTTTGTCGTGCGCCTGCGCGGCATGCTGGGACGGCGTCCGGTTGCCGCCAACGGCCTGCCGCTCGTCATGGCGTTTCCACGCTGCTCTTCGGTCCATACGTGTTTTATGGCCTATCCCATCGACATCGCCTTCATCGATGCGCGCGGCTATGTCCTCGTATGCTACGAAAACGTACGTCCCTGGCGTATGTGCTCCTGCCCCGGCGCCTGGGCCGTACTAGAGCGCCCTTCAATCATTGTTTCGACCCCTGCTCTCCAACGCGTGCCGGCTTAAGGGACTGAGCGAAAAACTTCTTGCTGCCGGCTGATGCCTCTGACGTGCCGATTTATAGAACCGAGGCTGTGCTCAAAAACTTTTTTAAAATTCTCGGTTGACCGGAACGCGTCCTTGGTTATACTAATCAAGCCTTGAAACAAGGCACACCTCAAATGGCTGGGTAGCTCAGTTGGTAGAGCAGAGGACTGAAAATCCTCGTGTCAGGGGTTCGATTCCCTTCCCCGCCACCTTGAATTGACTAGGACCTCTGCAAAGGGGTCCTTTTTCTTTTTTTGTGGGGTTCCGCGGAAAATGCATCCCATTATTTTGACCCAGAGCGGGATGCGCTTTCCGGCGCTTACTTCCGACGTGCGTGCACATCTCGTCGCACCATCCCGAGCCCGCCTGTTCCCAGATATTCCTCTCACTTTCGCGTCACTTTACAGACCGTTCGGTCGTCTGTCCGCACGCGCGGGTATACTCAAAACGATACTTTTCCTATGCAATACGATGCAGGCTCGGCCTGCACGATCCGAAGGGGGCAGTGATGGAGAGGATACTCGGCGTTAATCTCTCTGGCTGGTTTATTCCCGAGCCTTGGGTGACCCCGTCGCTGTACGCGGCGACCGGTGCATCCAACGCGGCCGAGCTGCAGGAGGCCATGGGCACCGCCGCCTATAACGAGCGCATGCGCCGTCATTACGAGACGTTTGTGAGCGAGGATGATTTCCGTCGCATGGCGCAGATCGGCCTCAACGCCGTGCGCCTGCCGGTGCCTTGGTATGCCTTTGGCTCACAGGAGTCCGATGCCTCCTACATCTCGGTTGTCGACTACATCGACCGTGCAATTGAGTGGGCTGCCAAGTACGACATCCGCGTGCTGCTCGATCTGGCAACTGTGCCCGGTGGCCAGGGCGATTCCAATGATTCGCCCACCACGCCAGAGGCTGTTGCCGAGTGGCATTCGTCCACCAACGGCCGTCATGTGGCACTCGACGTGCTCGAGCGCCTGGCCGATCGCTACGGCGAGGCCGAGAGCCTGCTGGGCATTGAGCTGCTGGATACGCCGCAGATGAGCGTCCGCAAGAGCCTCTTTGCCATGACGGATGGCATTCCGGCTCACTACCTGCGCAACTTCTATCGCGACGCCTACGAGCTCGTCCGTTCGTATATGCCCGAGGATAAGATTGTCGTCTTCTCGTCGTCGGGGCATCCCAGCGAGTGGAAGCATTTTATGCGCGGCGCCAAGTACAAGAACGTCTACATGGACCTTCACCTGTACCATTACCGCGACGAGTATGCGCTCGATATCACGAGCCCCCGCGGGCTGGCGACGGCGATTTCCCGTAACAAGCGCGAGCTTAAAGAAGCGATTTCGACTGGGTTCCCCGTGCTGGTGGGCGAATGGTCGGGTGCGGCGATCTTTGCCAACTCGTCGGTTACGCCCGAAGGCCGCAATGCCTACGAGCGCGTGTTTATCGCCAACCAGCTGGCTTCGTTTGCGCCGGCTGCCGGTTGGTTCTTCCAAACGTGGAAGAACGAGAAGCGCATTGCAGCATGGGACGCCCGCGCGGCGCTCGGTACGCTCGAGCGCGGCATGATTGAATAGGTTGATATGACGCAAAACAGCGCCCATACGGGCAAACTCTATGTGGTCGGCACGCCCATCGGCAACCTGGGCGACCTGTCCCCGCGCATCGGCGAGGCCTTTGCCACTGCCGATGTCATCTGCTGCGAAGACACGCGTGTGACGTCAAAGCTGCTGATGCACCTGGGCATTTCCAAGCCGCTTGTCCGTTGCGACGAGAATGTGATCGCCAGCCGCGCCGCCGGCCTGGTCGACCGCCTGCTGGCGGGGGAGACCCTCGCCTTTGCCTCGGACGCCGGCATGCCGAGCGTGTCCGATCCCGGCCAGGCGCTGGTCGAGGCGGCGCGTGAGGCCGATGTGCCCGTCGAAGTTATTCCCGGGCCTTCTGCTTGCGTCACGGCGCTCGTTTCGTCCGGCATTCCCTGCGAGCATTTTTTCTTCGAGGGCTTTTTGGGC
>CAJMOM010000089.1:0-6568 GCA_905215005.1 uncultured bacterium
CGGCGGCGAGCGCGGCGGCAAAGGGCTCCGGGCCTCCGGCGGGGGCCAAAAGCTCGGGCCTGCGGTTAGTGGTTCGGCTGGCGGTTGCGGTCATATCCTGCCTTTCAAAATGCTCAGATATTCAAAAGTATAGTGGCGTCGCTGCGGTGGGCGACGCCCGCAGCCTAAGCAGGACAAAGTCTTCAGCAGCTTGGACTGGCTGCTCCACATGAGAACCGTTCAGCGGTTCGGGGAAACCGTTGGGCGATAAAATATTCTCGCAAGCTGATAATATTCTTGCATCAAACAGAAACCTTGAGTACTATCCCAATCAAGCGCGGTGTTCAGACCGAACTGTGCCTCCCGGTGTGAACACCGCGCTCACGCTTTCTCAACTGATCGTAAGGAGAAAAACATGAGCAAGACCGTCGTGTCTTCCGATAACGCACCCGCAGCCATCGGACCGTATTCCCCCGGCATCCAGACCGGCAACATGGTGTTCCTGTCCGGCCAGCTGGGCATCGACCCTGCAACCGGCAAGATGCCCGAGGGCGTCGAGGCCCAGGCCAAGCAGTCCCTTGCTAACGTCGAGGCCCTGCTGACTGCCGCCGGCGCTACGTTTGCCGATGTCGTCAAGACCACGGTCTACCTGGCCGACATTGCCGACTTCGCTGCCGTGAACGAGATCTACGCCTCCAAGTTCGAGGCTCCGTTCCCCGCGCGCAGCGCTTTCCAGGTTGCCGCCCTTCCGGCTGGCGGTCTGGTCGAGATTGAGGTCGTCGCCGCTCTCTAAGGCGTTGGCAACAACTAAACATGACATGCAAAAAGACCCTGCAGCGCGTGCGAGCTGCAGGGTCTTTTGTCAAGTGACGGATCGCTTGTGGAGCCGCGCTCCATTTTGCTCGTTAGCCCTCCTTGCGAACTTTTTGCAGGTAGCGGTAGACGCTGGGCTCTGAGATGCCCAGCGCGGTGGCGGCGCAGGCCACGGCGCCCTTGAGCATGAATACCCCGTTGCCGTTGAGGTGGCGAATGACGTCCACGCGGTCGCTCTGACCAAGCGACGCCACATCCAGCCCGCGCGCGCTCAGCAACTCGGCAATGCTGCGGTCGATGAGCTCCTGTGTGGACTCCGAAAGGCTTTCGACCTCGATGGACGCGGGCTCCGCCTGCCTTGGCACAGCGTCGAAGCAGGCCAAGAGCTGCTGCGCCATGGCGTTGATGGAGCGCACAGTCGAGAGGTCGGTGTTGACGCAGAGCATACCGACGATCTCGTCATTCTCGCGGATAAAGTACGTCGCTGATTCCAACGTCTTGCCGCCGGCACCGCGCCCCTCGTAGCCCGTAATAAACGGCAGGTCGCGATACTTGGCGTCGTGCATGATCTTGAGTGCCAGATCGGTGGCGGGACCGCCGACCTTGCGGCCGCTCACGATGCCGTTGCGAATATCGACGATGGCGTGGTCGGGATCCGAGAAATCGTGCAGCACGATTTCGCTGTTTTTGCCGAGTATCTGCTCCAGAAAATCGACCATCGGCAAAAAGCGACGTACGGTCTCGTTCACGGGCAACTCCTTTGGGTGAAATCGGAAATGTTCATAACAATTTTTTCTCATGGTAACACGCTGCCCATCATCTCGTATATCCGCAGGTACATTGCGTAATGCAGACGAACGGTAGGAATTTAGCGGTAAACGGTTGACCAAAAGAAAAGTTAGATGTTATTTTGACCAGACACTTTCTTGACCTGCGGAAATGCGCTATTTCAGCTGAAGAACAGTCTGATAACAAAAAATTATTATTGAGAATGAGAATCATCTTTAATACGATATGCAATGAAGGCACAACCTCAACCCCGCACTGCGTCACAATAGAGCGTTAGATGCGAAAACAACTACTTCGAGGATTGGTGGTCAAATGACCCAGGAGACGGTTACGAACGGCACTGAAGCCCTGTTCACTCGCGAAGGCATGCCTCCCGTTAAGGAAATGATCCCGTGTGCCCTTCAGCACGTGCTGGCATCGTTTGCCGGCATCATTACCCCGGCGGTCATCATGGCCGGCGTCTACGGCTTTAATAGCCAGCAGAGCACCGACATCATCCAGGTCGCGCTCATTCTTTCGGCGATCGATACGGCCCTTCAGGCCTTCGCTCCCTTCCGTCGCATCGGCGGCGGCCTGCCCATCGTCATGGGCGTTTCGTTCGCGTTCCTGCCGGCCCTGCAGGCCATGGGTGCCTCGGGCTTTAGCTTTGGTGCGCTGCTGGGCGGCGAGATCGTCGGCGGCGCCGTCGCGGTCCTCTTTGGTCTGGCCTACAGCAAGATCAAGTGGCTGTTCCCGCCTGTCGTGACCGGTACGGTCATCTTCTCCATCGGCGTTTCGCTGTATCCCACGGCCGTCAAGTATATGGCCGGCGGTATGGGTACGCCGCTGTGGGGCACTCCGCAGGCCTGGTGCGTCGCTCTTATCACCTTCGCCGTGGTCTTTGCGCTCGCCAACTTTGGCAAGGGTACGCTCAAGCTGGGCTCCGTGTTCTTTGGCATGATCGTTGGTATGATCGTCTCCATTCCCTTTGGCATGATCGACTTCTCCAGCGTCGCCACCGCCCAGGTCTTCGCCCTTCCCAAGCTCATGCCCTATGCGCTCGAGTTTGATCCCGAGGTCTGCATTACCCTTGCCGTCGTGTTCCCCATGGTTGCCATCCAGGTTATCGGCGACGTCTCTGCCGCCTGCCTGGGCTCCATCGACCGTATGCCCACCGAGCGCGAGCTCTCCGGCGCTATCGTGTCCCAGGGCCTCACCTCTATGGTCGGCGGCCTGCTGGGCGGTCTTCCCACCAGCGCCCTTGGCCAGAACGTGGGCATCATCTGCTCCAACAAGGTCGTCAACAAGTGGGTCTTTGTGATCATCGCGGCCGTCTTTGCCATCGCCGGCCTGTTCCCGCAGCTCTCTGCCGTCCTTTCCGCTATCCCGCAGCCCGTCATCGGCGGCGCGACCGTCGGCGTCTTTGGCACCATCACCATGAACGGCGTGCGCATGTTCACCCGCGAGGGCCTCACGCAGCGCACCACCACCATCGTCGGCACCTCGGTCGTCTTTGGCCTGGGTATTTGGATGGCCAGCGGCTGCCTCGCCGGCGAGGGCATGCCCACCTGGGTGTCCACCGTCATCGGCTCCAACGCCGTGACCCCCACCGCCATCATGGCCATTGTCCTTAACCTGATCCTTCCGCAGACGCCGGTCGTGGCTCAGCACATCGATGCCGCCAAGGATGCCGCTGTGGATCTGGTCCTGCCCGAGAGCAAGAAGTAACCAATTCGGTGCTATTCGCTGGCGGACGCATCGCCTCGTCCGCCGGCGCCATGCGGCGCCAAGCCGCACTTCAAAGGGCTTGTCCCTTTGGTGAAGCGTTGACGGGAGAGGGCCCGTTTCCGGTGTAGGCCGGCGCTTCGCACTCCGCCATGTCAGAGGTGTCAAACCCCGCCCCTGATGTCGAAGGGAGCATCCATGCTTCTGGTCGCTAACGGTTCCGTCTTTACCCGCAACGCTCAGACCCCGTTCATTCCAAACGGTGCGGTCGCCATTGACGGAGATACGATCGTCGAAGTGGGCCCCGAGTGCGAGCTCAAGGCCAAGTACCCGGATGCCGAGTACGTCGATGCCCAGGGCAACCTCATCATGCCCGGACTCATCAACTGCCACACCCACATCTACTCGGGTCTGGCCCGCGGCCTTGCCATTAAGGGCTGCAACCCCACCAACTTCCTGGAGAATCTTGAGCAGCAGTGGTGGAAGATTGACGACAACCTGACGCTCGACGGCACCAAGGCCAGCGCCTACGCCACGATTCTTGACTCCATCCGCGATGGCGTCACCACGATCTTCGATCACCATGCGAGCTTCTGCGAGATCCCGGGAAGCCTCTTCACCATTAAGGACGCAGCTCAGGAGCTGGGTATGCGTTCGTGCCTGTGCTACGAGGTCTCCGATCGCCGCGGCCAGCAAAAATGCGACCAGGCCATTGCCGAGAACGCCGAATTTGCCCAGTGGGCCGCCAAGGAGCGTCGCGATAACGACAACCACATGATCGCCGCCATGTTTGGCGGACATGCCACCTTTACGCTTTCGGACGAGACCATGGACAAGATGGCCGAGGCCAACAACGGCCTGACCGGCTTCCACATCCATGTGTGCGAGGGCATGAACGACGTGTGGGATTCCCGCCTCAACCGCGGTGGCATCAGCCCGGTCGAGCGCCTGCTGCAGCACAACCTGCTGGGTCCCGACACCATGCTGGGCCACTGCATCCACGTGACGCCTGCCGAGATGGATATCGTCAAGGAGTCCGGCACCTGGCTCGTCAACAACCCCGAATCCAATATGGGCAACGCCGTGGGCTGCGCCCCCGTGCTCGAGTTCTTCCGCCGCGGCATCCCCGTGTGCATGGGCACCGACGCCTACACCCACGATATGCTCGAGAGCCTTAAGGTCTTCCTGATCATTCAGCGTCACAACGCCGCCATGCCCAACGTGGGCTGGTGCGAGGCCATGACCATGCTGTTCGAGAACAACGCCAAGATGGCGAGCAAGTACTTCGATCGCAAGCTCGGTGTGCTCGAGGCCGGCGCTGCCGCCGACGTCATCGTCATGGACTACAAGCCCTTTACGCCGCTGAGCGAGGAGAATATCGACGGCCACATGCTCTTTGGCATGATGGGCAAAAACTGCCGCACCACCATCATCAACGGCCGCGTCCTGTACAAGGATCGCGAGTTTGTCGGTATTGATGAGGACAAGATCAACGCGTGGACCATGGCTGAGTCCAAGAAGCTCTGGAGCACGCTCAACGATCGCGCCTACTAATTACAAGTAGATTCACGCGCGTCGGATGTTTCGCCGCATCCGACGCGCGTATAGGCGGCCTCCGCGGGGTCGCCGGCGCTGTGCTAGCGCTACACCGTATTTGCGCCCGCCGCGCGGTCTCGCCGGGCGTTACAGAGAGGAGCTCATTATGAGCGACATCATGAGGCCGATCCCGTTTTCGCAGCTGATGAACTGGATCATCGAGGAGCACAAGACTCAGGGCGCCGTCTTTGGCGTGCGCAAGATGGTCACGACCAACCAGGAGGGTGCGCTTCCCATTTTTGACGAGCGCATCGAGACTCCGTTTGGCCCGGCCGCCGGTCCCAACACGCAGCTTGCCCAGAACATCGTGGCCTCTTATGTGGCCGGTTCCCGCTTCTTTGAGCTTAAGACCGTTCAGGTTATGGACGGCGAGGAGCTCTCCAAGTGCGTCAACAAGCCCTGCATCGTGGCGCAGGACGAGTGCTACAACTGCGAGTGGTCGACCGAGCTCGAGGTTCCGCAGGCCTTTGCCGAGTACGTGAAGGCATGGTTTGCCTGCCACCTGATCGCTCGCGAGTACGGCCTGGGCAGCCCGGACGGCTTTGTCTTTAACATGTCCGTGGGCTATGACCTGGAAGGCATCAAGAGCCCCAAGGTCGATGCCTACATCGAGGGCATGAAGGACGCCAGCGGCTCTGACGTCTGGAATGAGTGCCGCGCATGGGCGCTTGCCAACCTGGACAAGTTTGAGCATGTCGACGCCGCATTTGTCGAATCCATCCCGGCGCGCGTCTCCAACTCCATTACCGAGTCCACGCTGCATGGCTGCCCGCCGGCCGAGATCGAGCGCATCGCGACCTATCTGATCACCGAGAAGAGCCTCAACACCTACATCAAGTGCAACCCCACGCTGCTGGGCTATGAGTTTGCCCGCCAGCGTCTGAACGAGCTGGGCTTTGACTACATCGTCTTCGATGACACGCACTTCCGCGAGGACCTGCAGTGGGCCGATGCCGTGCCTATGTTCGAGCGCCTGATTGCCCTGTGCGCCGAGCGCGGCCTGGAGTTTGGCGTCAAGCTGACCAACACGTTCCCCGTCGACGTGACGAGAAACGAGCTGCCTTCCACCGAGATGTACATGTCCGGCCGTTCGCTGTTCTCGCTGACCATCGAGGCCGCCCGTCGCATTACCGAGCAGTTCGATGGCAAGCTGCGCATCAGCTACTCCGGCGGTGCTACGGTCTACAACATCCGCGCCCTGTACGATGCCGGCATTTGGCCCGTCACCCTGGCGACCGACGTGCTCAAGCCCGGTGGCTACGAGCGCTTTAGCCAGATGGCCGGTGAGTTTACCGACCTGGATGGCAAGCCGTTTGAGGGTGTCTCTCTCGACGCCGTGACCGCGATCCAGGTCGATTCGCTTACCAACCCGCTCTATAAGAAGCCGCTGCGCCCGCTGCCCGATCGCAAGGTCGCCGGTAAGAGCCCGCTTTCCGACTGCTTTACCACGCCGTGCCGCACGAGCTGCCCCATCCAGCAGGATATTCCCGCCTACCTGGCGGCTGTTGACGAGGGTCGCTACGAGGACGCGCTCAACATTATCATCGAGCGCAACGCCCTGCCGTTCATTACCGGCACCATCTGCCCGCATCCCTGCGGCCGTGCCTGCGAGCGTGCGTTCTACGAGCCCGAGGGCGCCCAGATTCGCGCCAGCAAGCTCAAGGCCGCCCGCGAGGCCATGACCGCC
>CAJMOM010000090.1:0-6551 GCA_905215005.1 uncultured bacterium
CCTCCATGATGGCGGAAATCAGGCCCATGCCCACGGCACCGGACTCGCCGGAGACCACAGACGGGTCGCCCTTCACAGGCATGCCCAGCATCCGCATGCCCCGGGCGCTGACCCAGTCGGGGCAGGAGACGAACGCGGAGACATGGTTGCGCAGGATATCCCAGCCCAGAATGTTGGGCTCGCCGCAGCACAGACCGGCCATGATGGAAGGCATGTCGCCGTCCACGATGCGCGGATCGCCGTCGCCGGCGGCAGCGCCCTTGTACAGGCAGGCAGCAGGCGCGCACTCAACCACGACGAAGGTGGGCGGGTTATCGGGATACAGGTTGGTGAAGTAGCCCACCACGGCGCCGGCGAGCGAGCCTACGCCAGCCTGGACAAAGACGTGCGTCGGGCGGTTGATGGCCATCTCGCGCAGCTGCTCGGCAGCCTCGGAAGCCATGGTGCCGTAGCCCTCCATGATCCAGGACGGAATCTTCTCGTAGCCCTCCCAGGCGGTGTCCTGAACGATGACGCCGCGCTCGCAGGCATCGGCCTCGGCGGCGGCCATGCGCACGCACTCGTCGTAGTTGACCTCTTCGATGGTCACCGTGGCGCCCTCGGCGGCGATGTTATCGAAGCGGGGCTTGGTGGAACCCTTGGGCATGTGCACGACAGCCTTCTGGCCCAGCTTGTTGGCAGCCCACGCCACGCCGCGACCATGGTTGCCATCGGTAGCGGTAAAGAAGGTAGCCTGGCCAAAGTCCTTGGCAAGCTGATCGGAGGTCAGGTAGTCGAAGGTGCAGTCGGCAACGTCCTTGCCGGTCTCGTCGGCGATGTAGTTGGCCATGGCAAACGAACCGCCCAGAACCTTAAAGGCGTTGAGGCCAAAGCGATAGCTCTCGTCCTTAACGCACAGGTTAGACAAGCCCAGGCGCGCGGCCTGACCGTCCAGGCGAGCAAGCGGAGTGACAGTATATTGGGGGAACGACTGGTGGAAGGCGCGGGCCTTCTTCACGTGGTCGAGGCTCATGATTCCCAAGTGCTTGTCATCGCTCTTGGGCATCGTGTTGCCCGCCCACTGGATCTTATCGGCCATACGGTGAACTCCTTAAGTCCTCTCTTGCCGGCCCCCGCATACGCGTTTCAGCCCATTCCCATTCATACGACTGAACTTTTATGTGGATGCCAAACAAAAAGTTTGTTAGTAATGTTCTATCACACTTTTTGATTGGCATACCTAACGAATTGTTTGTTGCCGTAATCGGTACTTTTTCGCCGCCGAACGGTCATGAATTGCCTTGTTGATGGATTTGTTTGCGGTCATGTGTGGTTTATGGCACAGTGAGCCCAAACTAATTTTTAGGAAGGTACCCATGACCCCCGCACAGATTGAGTTTTACAAGCGCCTCGCACACGGTCTGGCGCTCCAATTTGGCCCCAACTGCGAAGTCGTCGTCCACGATCTGGAGACCGAGGACGTGGACCACTCCATCGTGGTGATCGAAAACGGCCACGTCAGCGGGCGCAAACTGGGTGACGGCCCCAGCCATATCGTGTTTGAGTCCATGCACGAGGGCGCCACCGATGTACACGACCGCGAGCCGTACCTCACTAAAACCACCGACGGTAAGCTGCTCAAATCGTCGACGATCTTTATCCGCAACGACGAGGGCAAGCCCGTCGGCATTTTGGGCATCAACTTTGACATTACGCTCATGAAGGCTTTTGAGCGCTCGCTCGATGCCTTTACCGGCACCGGCAGCACGGGCTATACCGAGCCCGAGCCCATTACCAAGAACATCGGCGACCTGCTCGAGGACCTGCTGCACGAGTGCGAGCAGTTTGTGGGCAAGCCCGCGGCGCTCATGACCAAAGACGAGCGCATTCGTGCCATTGGCTACCTCGACCGTCGCGGCGCCTTCCTCATTTCCAAGTCGAGCGAGCGCGCCTGCGAGTTCTTTGGCATCTCAAAGTACAGCTTCTATAGCTACCTCAATGAGGCCAAGGCGGCAGCCGGCGACAAGTAGGCACTCGCCTAGATTGCCCCTCCCCTTTTGGGCGCGAGTTCTGGAAAGCGCGAATCCAAGACCGAGCCGCTTGGGAAGTTCCATATAATCGATGTCATTAGTATTTCGAAAGGATGGAACAGAATGGCGTTGAGCAAGGCATCATGCACCGGTCGCGGATTGATTCCGGCAATTGGTGGACATGTGCACCGCATGTTCGATGAGGGTGAAGACGACCTGTTTTCACTGAGCCTTGACGACGTGATGGATGATCGCCCGTGGACCGCCGACGAACTCATGGGCGGCGGGGCTCGCCCGTCAAACCCCAATCCCGCACTTGCGCCTGAGCCCGTATCTGCGCCGATTCCTGCGCAGTCGTCTTTTTCGACGCCCGCGCCTACGCCCGCACCCACTTCGGCGCCCACACCCGCTCCCCGCCCCGCAAGCGACCCGTCCGAGACGGCGGCATTTCTCGCTGCAGCGACGCAGAGCAAATCGGCCGACAGCACCGTTATGTACAGCGCCCAGCAGTTGCCTGTTCCTGCGGCACGCAAGCCTCCGGTCGCAAGGCTCGATGAGCCCGTTGCCCATCAGGTTGCCTACGATTCCTGGGCTGCAGCCGATCTGGATGAGACCTCTACCGGCATGCCGGCGCTCGATGTTCCAGTTAACCCGCTTTTTGCCGCCAACACGAGCGCCGCGGACTATGAGGGCGGTGCGGCATATTCCGATTATTCCGATGGCTATGCTGGCAACGGTCGCATCGAGACAGAGGATTATGGCACCGCATCGAGCGATTATCTCAACGATCCGTACGCTGCCACGCCTGCACCGGAATATGACCCGGAGGCCGCGTCCGCACCGGCGTATACCAAAAGCACGGGCGAAGAGCGCTTCGCCGATTATTACGCCAAGGAAAAGGCGCTGCGTTTCTCGGAATTTCCGCAGGCAGTCAAGGTTGCCTTTATCGCCATTGTCATTGCCCTGCTCGGTGTCATTGCGTTTGAGGGATTCCAGCTGTTCCGCGGCCCCACCCAAGCGGAGTCGGAGACCCAGCAAAAAGAGGACGATAACCAGTACCTGGACATCAACACCCTCAAGGGCGACCCCAACGACGAGAACGACGAGTAGCGAGGGCTGAAGGCGGCCGTAGGATCCCGCATCCAGCACCGGCTTCTAAGTGCTGTTTTGTCATCCAGCCACACTTTTCCGGATAATTTGCCCATCGAATTTGACACTTTTCCGGATTTTATACTCTGTCCCTCCAGATGCGCTTTACGGTGCAGGCGTTGGAAGAAGGGCCATGTGCCGCTGGCGGCCCACATGTTCTGCAGATCAAGCTGCTCGGAGACGACTCGCGCGAGCCGTCCAGCTGGAAGCTCTTTGCCGACGGCGCGTGCGTTGCGGACGGATCCGGCGCCTTTGCCCGCGAGTGCTTCTGCGAGGGCGCCGAGGTGTTTCTGGACCTGTGCCGCGACGCCGTACGCGTGACCGAGCTGTACCAGTGGAGCCAGAGGGAGTACGAGCTGCTGAGTGCGGCCCGCAGGATCGTAAGGGTGTAGACGGGCGAACGAGCCATCGACGATTTTGAGCTGGCAAGGGCCGGGAACTAGATTCCCGGCCTTCAACCTAGCACTGCTTTATGAGATCGAGCACCGCAGGAATGTCATCGGCATTCCGAAGCGCAACGTAAGTGGGTAAGCCCGGGCCAAATCCACCCTGCGTACGCTTGTCCTGGCACATGTCCTCTGGATCCGTTAGATCATCCACGCTCTTTGCCAAGCCAACGGCAATCCAACCACCGTTGCTGGTCCTGCCTTCTAGCACGGCATGCAGTTTTCGCTTGCCCGACCTGAAGCCTACATAGTACTTAGCTATGTAGGACTCCCACGAAGGGTTACCACTCAGAACGGACTCGCGCGCCTCATCGAAAAGCTTCTGATTGAGCCCACCTTCGGCAAAAGTGGGGTGGTTCTCCTGCAGAGTCCAGACAGGAGCCTCGTCAGACTCCCCACGAGAAGGACGGTACTTGTCGACGACGTCTGCCGGAAGGTCGGGATACTTCCATATCTCGCACGCTTCTTTCGCCAGCTCGTCCGCGCGCTGCCCAATCTCTTCCTCACCCCATTTTTCATGCGAGACAATCGATTTGTTTAGGTAGAGCGGGCTGCACTTAAATCCGACGTCAGGCAGATTGAGCTTGTCCGAGAACGACCGGTTTGAGTACTCCTGGTTGTAGCCCGTCAGCGTAAGATTTCCCAAGTTGTTGCACAGTCTGTCGTGGACGTCTTCCCAGTTCTCACCAAGCGATTCCTTCCAGCCGTGCTCATCATCGATCGTCTGGGGCATGATGTGCTCGATCTGGTAATCGTCGGCTGAGATGGACTCCTTCGGGTGGTGCCAGTTCTCCATGCGTTCCAGGTAATAGCGCTTTTTAGAGAAGCGGTTGTAGCAGTCACGCGTCTTAAACTCCTCGACAAAATGCTCGTCTGTCGGAAAGTATGCGGTCATACCGCTGCTGTGGATAAGGAGCATCGCCGTAACGTACTCCTCGATATCGCCCTGCTGCTCGAGATTGCGATACATGCCGGCAAAGAAATTATTTAGGCCCGTGGTAAGTCTGCCGCAAACCGCTCGCCTGAACAGAAACGACTCGATAGTCTCGCAGATACGTAAAAACGCATTGCGGTCTAGTCCATTCCCCTCGTAAACCGAATAAAGCAACATTAAAAGGGGCCTTATCTGCTTCACGTCGAGGCTTACGATTCTGCCGAACACTCGGCGCAGTCCGTCGTCCTTCTCCTTACCAAGGAACAGACTGGCGTATCTATGTGCATACCCGCGCAGCTCCTTAAGCAGGCCCTCGGTGTCACCATCGTAGTCGTCGGCGAAATAGCGCTTAAACTCGTAGTAGGCCTCGTTCTCCTTCGGCATCCTATTGGGAACTTTAAGCCACAGCCAGTACCAGATAAATGCATTGAACTCGTCCTCGCCGCCTTTTCCGAACAGGCGCTCGAGCGGGTGCCAGTAACCCTCGTAAAGCTTGGTCTGCTCGTCATTGGGAAGCGACATTAGAACGTAGTTACGGATGAGGTCAATGGGCGTGAGCGGCTTGCCCTTGGAGTTCATGGACTCAAATATGAGCTGGGCATTATCAACGCCAGCGGTGAGCTTAGTGTCGATGACCTGCACGCGGTTTAGCCCCGCCCAAAGCCTTGCCGGGTCAAATGATTTACCACGCATCTTCTCGCGGAAGAACGCATGGTTCTCGACAATCCGATCCGATTTTTCATCTGGCACGGGAGTCCCAGACACGATGGAGAACAGCGTCTCTTTATCGTCCTGCGAGAGCACCAGCTTGTAGCGTGCCAGACCGTTGTAGTCGTCATCGTTAAAGAGGTAATTTTTCCTCAGCGCCGAGATTTTGAGGTCGCCAAGGAAGCCAGCCTTGTCGGGGTTGCTCTCCAAATAGTCAGCCAAAGCTGCAATCATCAACGAAAACGTCGTCATGCGCTGCTGTCCGTCAATCAGAAGCACGCGCGAAATGCTCGTGGCAGAGCTCTCGGACTCGGGGATATAAAGCATTGACCCCACGAAGTGCGATACGCCATCACGACCCGCTCGCATGACGTCATCCCAAAGCACCTCGCACTCTTTTACACTCCACGAGTAAACTCGCTGGTACACGGGAATGACAAACTGCATCTTCGCCACGCCCATAAGGTCGAGCAGATTCGCCTCGGTTGCTTTCATTTACGCTTGTCCCCTTTCTTGTTTACGCCGCTTGCGGTCAGTCCCCCACTGAACGAAAGACGCTAAAGACCAGAGCATCGAAGCGCTGGAGCAACCGGGATGCTCGTCTCACTAGATTTTACAACGCTTGTCGCGAATACAGTTGAAAGCCAATCCGGTTCCGATGGCTCCCCCTATGAGAAGAAGGTGGATGCCAAGGGTCGCGTGACTAGCGATAAGTGCATCGCGAACGAAGTGCCGTTTGAGGAGCTGCCCGAGGGGTGGGCTTGGGCAAGGCTGGAAACCGTATATAACTTCATTGATTACAGGGGTAAAACACCTCACAAATCACCTTCAGGTGTTCGACTAATGACTGCGAGCAACATTCGCCAAGGCTATATTGATTACACACGCGAGGAGTATATTTCAGAAGACGAATATGCAACACGCTTGTCTCGCGGAGAGACCCACCGTGGCGATTTGCTGTTTACAACCGAAGCCCCGATGGGGTATTGCGCGATATGCGAAATGAAACGTTGCAGCTGTGGACAGCGTGTCATTACCCTTCAGAATTACGGCACAGTTGGTCCAGACAATGCCCTGTTCTGCCAAATAATTCTATCTCCACTGTTCCAAATTCAAGTTAAGGATCATGCCTCGGGGACGACCGCAAAAGGAATCAAAGCAGCAGTGCTAAAAGAGCTATTTCTTCCGATTCCGCCTCTCGCCGAGCAGCGCCGCATCGTCGAGCGGGTGAACGAGCTCATGCCCCTGGTCGAGGAGTACGGTGAGCTCGAGGACGCCCGCGAGGAGCTCGACGCCGCGCTGCCC
>CAJMOM010000091.1:0-6428 GCA_905215005.1 uncultured bacterium
GCTTTTCGCACATACAACAAAACCGCAGGAAAAACCTACCAAAATAAACCTGTCCCTAAATGGCAGGTTTTACTGGAGAGTTGCGTCGATTGCCTTGACCAGGGCGCTGCGCATGCCGGCGTCCTCGAGCGCAACGACGCCCTTGATGGTGGCACCACCGGGCGAGCATACGGCATCCTTCATCGCCGCAGGATGCTGGCCAGTTGCAAGCTGCAGCTTTGCCGTACCCAGCACCATCTGGCTCACAATGCGATAGGCATCGGCACGCGGGATACCGTGCTTGACCGCTGCATCGCCCAGGGCCTCGATTGCCATGGCGACAAATGCCGGAGCGCAACCACCCACCGTGCCGCCCACGAACAGCAGGCTCGTATCGAGCTCGACCACCGCACCGAGCTTGCCAAGCAGATCAAGCACCACTGCGCTCTGCTCATCACTAAGCGTGGAAGCCTTCTCGCAGGCGATGACGCCCTCGCCCACCGAAACCGGTGTGTTGGGCACCGTCGAGATGTGCGCGACGCCCGGCAGGACCTGCTCCCACTTGGCACTGTCCCAAGTCCAGGCAACCGACAGAACGACCTTGTCGGCAAGAATGTCCTTGAGCGGGGCGAATACCTTCTCGATCATGTACGGTTTGACCGCAGCGACCACGATATCGGATGCGGCGACAACCTCGGCGGCATCGTGGCAGGCGACCATGCCGCGTGCCTCGCAGCGCTCAACCAGTACGTCGTAGCGACCCGCGCAGGCGCACATGTCGCTCGCAGCTACACCGGCAGCGATCCAGCCATCGGCCATAGCGCTCGCCATATTGCCAAAACCGACAAGCCCAATCTTCATATCTCATAGTCCTTCCAGACACATTCCTCAAAACGAAAGGTATTGTCCCACGCCATTGTTTCGTATTGCCGACCTATTTGTGATACGGCTCGCCACGACTGATCTTGCAGGCGCGGTAGATTTGCTCCAGCAGCACCACGCGCGCCAGGTTATGCGGCAAGGTAATGCGTCCAAAGCTGAGCATCTCGTCGGCGCGGGCGCGCACGTCATCGCTCACGCCGTCCGATCCGCCAATCACAAAGGCGATGTCGCTGTTACCACGCAGCATAAGATCATCGAGCCGCGCCGAAAACTCCTCGCTCGAGCGCTCTTTGCCCTCAATGGCCAGCAGGATCACATGCGCTCGAGACGGCAAGGCAGCAAGAATCGCCGCCCCCTCCTTGTCGCGCGCGGCATCCACGCCGCCCGCCTTAGCCGGGTCGATATCGGCCACCTCGCGGATATCAACCTTGGCATAGGCACCTAGGCGCTTGGCGTACTCAGCGCACGCGTCCTTCCAAAAGCGCTCCTTGAGCTTACCGACGCAAACGACGGTGTATTTCACGCGCGTCTACTCCTTCGAATCGTTTTGAACTTTGCCGGCGGCCAGCATCTGCTCGAACATCGAGGCCGACTGCGAAAAGTCGCTCGGCAGCACGACCGTCGAGGTTTTACCCGTGCGAGCGAACTCCGTCATCATCTCGGACCACTGCGTAAACATGAACAGTTGGTTGGCCTCGTCATTGCCGACACCCGTCTCCTGGATGATCTCGAGCGAATCTTTGATACCCAGCGCGATGGCCTTGCGCTGGTTGGCGATGCCCTCGCCCGCCTTTTCCATAGCCTCAGCCTCGGCGGTCGCCTCGGTGACGCGCTTGATGCGGTCTGCCTCAGCGAGCTCCTGTGCCGCAGCGCGCTTGCGCTGGGCGGCGTTGATGTCGTTCATGGAGTTCTCAACCTCGGTCGGCAGTGCGATTTTGGTGATGAGCGTCGACACGAGGGTGAAGCCGTAGGCGGCCATCTGCTCGGAAACGGTAGCGTTGACATCCTTGGCGATGTCATCCTTCTTGGCAAAGACCTCATCGAGTGTGTAGACGGGAATCGAAGAGCGCAGGGCGTCGGTGATGAAGTCACGCATCTGGTCGACGGGCTCCTGCAGCATGTAGTAGCTCTTGTAGATACCCGAATCTGCCGGGCCGGCGCCCATGTCATAGCTCACGTGGTACTGAGCAGAGACCTCAAGGCCGATGGTCACGTTGTCCTGGGTCTTAACGTCGATGCCAAAACCGTTTTTCATGGTGCGCAGACTCACCGTGGCGGCCTTGCGGTCGATCACGGGTACCTTCATGTGGAAGCCCGCATTGACGATGCGATTGAACTTGCCCAGGCGCTCGATGATCACGGCATGCTGTTGTTCAACGACATAGCAGGCGTTGGGAAGCAGCAGCAACAGAATGATGATGGGAATCAAAAGGCTGGTAAGGGCGGCGATGATACCGGACAACAGCATGGTCTCTCCTCTGATAGGCACACGTTGGCATTAGGATACCCGCACGAAGCAGCTGTGTGACACCAACAAGAGAACCCGTGGTCAAAAAAGGCCAAATATGAGTACTGTTACCAGTTTAGTAACAGCGTATTTGGGTCAAAATCGCCTCGTTGAACCCGAGGTCTATCGAAATTACTTCATTTTGTCTCAAGGTTGAGCCAAATTAGCGTACATCTGTTGCATAAAATGAGCAAAAATGGCTTCATGAAATGTCTCTATTTTCATGTCAGTACTCATATTTGCCACTTTTTGACCACAGGGGCATCTACCACGCGAAATCGATATGTCAAATCTGCCAAAAACGGCCCATAACAAAAAAGCTCCCATTGCTGGGAGCTCTTTCATTCAATGGTGCGGGCGAAAGGACTTGAACCTTCATGGGGTTGCCCCCATACGGACCTGAACCGTACGCGTCTGCCAATTCCGCCACGCCCGCGTGCAGGAATTAGAATAACGGAGCGCCATCGCGAACGCAAGAACTATTTTTGAAAAAGTTTGCAGGCATTTTCCCAAGCTGCTCGCGCGATTGCCTCAGCATCCTCGCCGGTACGATCGACACGGTCGTTGACCAGCGTGTTTGCCGTAATGGAGATCATTGCGGGCTCGCATTCAAGACCGCGGATGGGCTCCGGAGCCATATACGGGCAATCCGTCTCGAACAAAATTCGATCGAGTGGGGTTGCCGCAAATGCCTCGCGCACGTCGTCGTTGCGCTTAAAGGTGGCCGCACCACCATAGGCGATATAGCAGCCCAGCTCCACAAAGCGCTCCATCGTGGCGCGGTCCTCGCCAAAGCAGTGCAGCACACAACCGGCCTGGGGCACGCCCACCTCACGAAGCACGTTGTAGGCGTCCACGTGCGAGGTACGCTCCTGGTCCGTGTCCTCGTGACGCAGATGTAGCTCCACCGGCACGTTACGGCACACGGCAAGCTCGAGCTGGCGCGCCATGCAGTCAATCTGCACGTTATGGGGTGCCGGCGCGATATCGTCGTCATAGTCCATGTGATAGTCCAGGCCGATTTCGCCAATACCGGCGCATAAGGGGTCATCGAGTGCGGCAACGACCTGCGCGTGAACGTCGTCGGTATAGTCCGGCGCACCATACGGATGCACGCCGGCAAGATACTTGATCTGAGGGATATCCTGCATCGGCAGAATTTCGCGCACGAGCCAGTCGCTATAGTCCGTCACGCTGCGCTTGTCGGCAATGGGGTCGAACATCGTCACCAACAGGTCGACACCCGCGGCTTTGGCGCGCACGAGCGTCTCGGGCACTTCTTTGCCCCAAAACGAAAGCAGATGCGCATGCGTGTCGGCAAGCGGTGCCAAGGGCACGGGGCAGGCGACCGTCTTCTTTTTCTTGGTAAACGTCACGCGTACGGCATTAGGCATCATGGATTAGCTCCTGGGCCAGACGGACAAAGTCGGCAACATCAAGCGTCTCGGCGCGCGTGGTGGGTGCGATACCGCAAGCCTCAAAGGCGGCATCGAGCACGTCCTTGGCAAAGCCGTTGGCGCTCATGGAATTTCGGATGGTCTTGCGACGCTGAGCAAACGCAGCGTCAATTACGCGAGCCACAAACTCGCGATCGAGCCCCTCGGGCACCACGCCGTCAACACGGTCGATACGCACGACGGCCGAGTCCACGTGCGGCGCCGGCATAAAGCAACGCGGCGGCACCTCAAAGCGACCCGTCACCTGCGCATACAGGCCGAGCTTTGCCGTATAGCCGCCATAGGTCTTGTTGCCCGGCACTGCGGCAATGCGATCGGCAACCTCCTTTTGCACCATGACGACGGCACGCTTGAGCGCGGGCATCGTCTGGAAAAACTGCAAGATGATCGTCGCCGCCACGTTATAGGGCAAGTTCGCGACAAATACCGTGGGCTCGCCGCCCGCAGCCTGCTCAATCTGCTCCGGCGTCACCTTGAGCGCGTCGCCCATGATAAAGCGGAAGTTGGCATAGTCGGCGGCGTGGGCATCGAGCACCGGTTCGAGCTCGGGATCGGCCTCGATCGACGTGACACACGCCACCTCCTGCAGCAGCGCAAGTGTAAGCGTACCAACGCCCGGGCCAACCTCGAGCACGCGCTCATCGCCCGCAAGCTCGGAAAGCTCGCAAATGCGCTCAATTACATGGTTGTCGATCAGGAAGTTCTGGCCCAGGCGATGCTTGGTCGCAAGGCCAAACTCCTCCAGCAGCTCCCTTGTTGCCGTGGGGTTTGCCAAAGGCGAAGTTGTCATGGTTGCCTCCTTAGCATGATGGCGGCGTCTTGAAACAAAAGGGCATGGACCGTGGCGGCCATGCCCTTACAGCTAAACAGCAAATTGCCGATATGGCGCGCTGCGTCTTAGCCCAGACGCGGGAACAGCGGCTCGCCCTTCTCGACAGGCTGACCGCCGGCAAGCAGGCCCCAAGCGCAAATGCCCTTGAGGTCGTCGGTCGCGGCCTCGTCCTCGCAGGACAGGCGGCGCAGGGCCTCGGCAGAAGTCTGGGGCATGAGCGGCATCAGCAGGTGGGCGGCAATGCGGATGGCCTCGAGCAGGTTGTAGATCACAAACGCCAGCTCGTCAGCCTTGGCCTCGTCCTTGGCAAGTGCCCAAGGCTCGGAGTCCTCGATGTAGTGGTTGGCGGCATGGATGAGCTCCATGACTTCGTCCTTGGCTCCACCGTAATCGAGCACGTCCATCTTGGCCATGTAGCGATCGACCAGGCCATCGGCAATCTTTGCCAGCGGGTTGTCGAACGCATCGAACGATGCGGGCTTGGCGGGCGCGCAACCGTCAAAGTACTTGCCGCTCATGTTGAGCGAACGCGAGATAAGGTTGCCCCAGCTGTTGGCCAGGTCGGCGTTGTAGACCTGCTCCATGCGGTCGAAGCTGATGGCACCGTCGGTGCCGGGGACGACGTCGGTCATGAAGTAGTAGCGATAGCCCTCGACGCCCAACATGTCGATAACGTCCTGCGGAGCGATGGCGTTGCCGCGGCTCTTGGACATCTTCTCGGCCTTGCCGGTCTCGGCATTGCGCACGGTCAGGAAGCCGTGGGCAAAGACGTGCTCGGGCAGGGCCTCGCCGATGGCCATGAGCATGGCCGGCCAAATAACGCAGTGGAAGCGGATGATGTCCTTACCCACGATGTGGAACTGCGCGGGCCAGCGATAGGCCAGCTCGGCACGGGCCTCGTCGGTATCGACACCGTAGCCGACAGCCGTCATATAGTTGAGCAGCGCGTCGAACCACACATAGGTCACGTGGCCCTCGTCAAACGGAACCTGGATGCCCCAGTCAAAGCTCGTACGGCTCACGGAAAGGTCGTTGAGGCCGCCCTCGACAAAGCTGCGCACCTCGTTCATACGGAACGCGGGCTCGACAAAGTCGGGGTGCTCGTCATAGAGCTTGAGCAGCTTGTCCTGGAAGGCGGAAAGCTTAAAGAAGTAGGACTCCTCCTGCACGCGCTCAAGCGGACGGTGGCAGTCGGGGCACAGGTGCTGGCCGACGCTGCCGTACTCCTCGTCGCCCTTCTGGACCTGCGTATCGGTGAAGTAGGTCTCGTCAGGCACGCAATACCAACCGTCGTAGCTGCCCTTATACAGGTAGCCGGACTCCTTCATGCGCTCCCACAGGTACTGCACGGCATGATGCTGGCGCGGCTCGGTGGTGCGGATGAAGTCGTCGTTGGAAATCTCGAGCTTGCTCCAAAGCTCCTTGAAGTGCGGAGCCTGGCTGTCGGTCCACTCCTGCGGCGTCATGTTGTGCTTGGCTGCGGCCTCGGCGACCTTCTCGCCGTGCTCGTCCATGCCGGTCAGGAACTTGACGTTATAGCCGGCGGAACGGCGATAGCGAGCCTGAACGTCGGCGATGATGGTGGAATAAGCCGTGCCCAGGTGCGGATCGGCGTTGACGTAGTAGATGGGCGTCGTGATAAAGAACGAAGGCTTGCTTTGATCCATGGGGTTTGTCCTCCAGAAAAACGTTGCATACAGAGGATGATTCTAGCGCAAGGGCTGGATATCCTCCATCTATTGCATATCGAGCACCATGGCATAGACATCGC
>CAJMOM010000092.1:0-6331 GCA_905215005.1 uncultured bacterium
TCCCGGTGACGGCGGCGGCAAGCGCAAATAACATACGCATCGCACGCTAGAGCGATGCGAACTAAGGGCCCCGAGCAACTACGCTCGGGGCCCTTTTTGGTGCAAGGGGACAGGCTCATATGCGCCAACGTCTTGAAGTTGCGGTGGAATACGGACTGTTTTGGCCTTTTGAGCGGCTTTTCAGTCCCTATTTCACCGCAACTCATGATTGGTGCAAAGTAACCTGTCCCCAATGTACCAAACAAGGATCGTCCCTAAGTGTCGCCTAAATACCGTTTATCGAAGAAAATATACCGTTCATCGGTCATAATGATTGTTCTGGCTTTGGGCTTGTCTACAATAGCTCCCGTAAAAAGAAATGCGGAAGGTTACCGAGTCCCTCGGACGTGGGCCTAACCAAAGTCTTTGAACGGGTGTGTCTCTATGGATGCATTCGCTTGATTTTGGTTGGGCTATATTTATGAAGGGACATGCCACCATGGGTTTCTTTTCTCGCCTGATGGGCGGTTCGGATGAGCAGAAGACTGCAGCTTCCGAGTTCGAAATCCTCGCTCCCGTTTCCGGCGAGCTTGTTCATCTAGAAAATACCAATGACCCCGCTTTTAGCAGCCGTGCCGTGGGCGATGGCGTTGCCGTGGTTCCCCAAGAGGGAACGGTGTGCGCTCCTGTTTCCGGCACCGTCGCGGCGCTGTTTCCGACTGAGCACGCGCTGGGCATCATGTCCGACGACAGCTCTGCTCAGGTGATGCTGCATATCGGAATCGACACTGTTAAGCTTGAGGGCAAGGGCTTCCATGCGCTTGTTGCCCAGGGTGACCATGTCGGCGCGGGCCAGCCCCTCGTCGAGGTCGATTTCGACGCGGTCCGCGCCGCCGGCTTCGATCCCACGGTCTTCGTTATCGTGTGCGAGCGCTCGGAGAACTCGACTCTTCGTGAGCATGCTTCCGGCCCTGTTGCTGTTAAAGAGCCTGTCGTCTGGCTTTCCGAGTAAATTCTTGTGGTGGGTACCGTGGTTATCAAGCGAGTTTTTAACAACAACGTCGCAATGGTCACTTCGGACGATGGCTCCGAGCTCATCGTCATCGGTCGAGGCCTCTGCTTTGGCCGTCATGCCGGCGATGCCATCGACGAGGCGTCGATCGAAAAGACCTACGCGTTGCAGGAGGGAACTTCTCAGGATTCGCGTACGATTGACCGCTTGGCACATCTTTTGGAGTCCATCCCCACCGTCAACCTCGTGATTGCCGAGGACATTGTTCAGATGCTCCGTCGAGAGCTCAATGTTGATATCAACGACAAGATTCTCATTGCTCTCGCAGACCATATTAGCCTTGCTTTGGAGCGCGAGCGTAAGGGCGTCTCCTGTGAGAATCCGTTGCTGCTCGAGATCCAGCAGTTCTATCGCAAGGAGTATGCGCTTGCGGGCCGTGCGCTGCAGATTATCAAGGAGTATATGGGCATCCAGATGAGCGAAGAAGAGCAGGGTTTTATTACGCTGCATATCGTCAACGCCACCATGCCGCAACGCTCCGATCGTTTGATTGTTTCGGTCCAGCTTGTTCGCGACGTGCTCGCGATTGTTTCCAAGCGCTATGCTACGACCCTCGATGACACCTCGCTGCCTTACGAACGTTTCGTTCGTCACCTGCAGTTTTTCGCACAGCGAGCGCTTGATCCTACGGCCGGGCAAATCAACGGAGACGCGCTGTTCCGAATCGATGAAACGGCGTATCCGTGCGCATTCTCGTGCGCGGACGCCATAGCCGCCCACTTGTCGTCTACCTATAACGTTGTCGTTACCGATGCCGAGAAGAGTTATCTCGCATATCACATTGTTAACCTGCTTGGAGAACCTGGTCTCTAGGCATAACGTGCCCACACATCGATTGATATAAGGCAAGGCTCACGGTCTTGTCTAGGGCACATCTGTCTTAATTTGCGGAAAAGGAAGGGGAGTACCGCTATGACCGCAAAAAAGAAGTTCAATTTCAAAGCGCCGTTGGAGGTGTTCGCGAAGTCGATCGTTCAGCCGATGATGTATCTCTCGGTTGCCGGCATCCTGCTCATCGTGGGCATCATTCTGACCAACAAGACCATCTGCGCTTTGGTCCCCGTACTGGGCTCCGGTCCGTTCCAGCTTGTGGGCGCCGTTGTCTACCAGTCGCTGATGTTTATCATCAACAACCTCTCGATTCTGTTCTGCGTGGGTATCGCCGGCGCCATGGCAAAGAAGAACAAGGGCCATGCTTCGCTGATCGCCCTGATGTCGTTCTTCCTGTTCCTGCAGGCTAACAACATCGTGCTCAACGCCACCGGCTCACTTGCCGATGCGAGCGGCATGCTCGGCCTTACCGGAACCGGCCAGGCCACCGTTATGGGCATCCAGGTGCTCGATACCGGCGTGTTTGGCGGCATCATTCTTGGTTGCATCACCGGTGCCGTGTTCAACAAGTACTCGAACAAGCAGTTCCCCATTGCCCTTTCGATGTTCTCGGGCGTTCGCTTCCCGTTCCTGATCATGATCATCATTTCCTGGATCATGGGCGCTGGCTTCTGCATCGTTTGGCCTCCGGTTCAGGGCGCCATCTCCTCCGTTGCCGGCATCATTAAGGAGTCGGGCAACATCGGTCTGTTTATCTACGGCATGCTCAACAAGCTGCTCGTTCCCACCGGTCTGCACCACCTCATCTACACCCCGTTTCAGTTCTCCGATGTGGGTGGCACCCTGACGCTGGGCGATCAGGTTATCGCCGGTGCCTATCCCATCCGTGTCGCCGAGATGGCAATGACGGGCCAGCCCTTCTCCGATAGCACCTACTTCAACAGCTACACCTTCAACAACCTGTGGCCCTACATCGGTATCGGTCTCGCCTTTATCGTCACCGCTTACAAGGGGAACAAGGATAAGACCAAGGCCGTTATCATCCCGCTGATCATCACCGCCGTGCTCTCTTGTGTCACCGAGCCCATGGACTTCCTCTTTGTCTTTGCCGCTCCCGTGCTCTTTGTCGTTCACTCGGTTCTTTCCGGCATCTTCCTGGTTCTGCTCAAGGTCCTCTCCGTGCCCGCTTCGACTGCAGGCGGCATCATCAACATCGTGGTTTCCAACCTGGTTCTTGGTGTCGATAAGACCAACTGGCCGGTTATGCTGGTGCTTGGAGTCGTCAACGCCGCTCTGTACTTCTTCCTCTTCACCTTCCTTATTAAGAAGCTCAACCTCCACACGCCTGGTCGCGAGGAGGAGTCCGAGCTCGCCGAGTCCGTTGCCGAGGGCGAGGCCGCCGCGTCTGTCGCGGTGAAGCAGGGCGCTGTTGCCGCAGCTCCCGCAGAGGGCGTCGATGCAGGTATTGCCGACCTGGTCGCAGGTCTTGGTGGCAAGGACAACATCGAGGAGCTCGAGAACTGCTTTACGCGTCTCCGCGTGAACGTTAAGAACCCGGACCTCATCAATGAGGACCTCATCAACCACGTGCCCAACAGCGGCATCAACCGCAACGGCAATAATATCCAGATCATCTTTGGCATGAAGGTCGCCGAGATGCGCGACAAGGTCGAAAACGCAATTGAGAAGGAGCAGTAAACAATGATCATTACTCTGTGTGGTGGCGGATCCACCTTTACCCCCGGCATCGTCAAGTCCATCGCCCTGCGCAAGGACGAGCTCGACGTTGACGAGATTCGCCTGTACGACATCAACGAGGAGCGCCAGCGCAAGATCGGCGTGCTCGTGGACTGGATTTTGCACGAGGACCTCGGCCTGGACATCAAGCTCACGGTGACCACCGACAAAAAGACGGCTTTTACCGACGCGAGCTTCGTGTTTGCTCAGATGCGCGTGGGCGGCTACGCCATGCGCGAGCAGGACGAGAAGATTCCGCTTCGTCACGGCTGCGTGGGTCAGGAGACTTGCGGTTGCGGCGGCCTTGCCTACGGCATGCGCACCATCTTCCCCATGGTCGAGCTGATCGATGACGTTGAGAAGTACGCCAAGAAGGACTACTGGATTCTCAACTACTCCAACCCTGCCGCCATCGTCTCCGAGGGCTGCCGCGTGCTGCGCCCCAACGCTCGCATCATCAACATCTGCGACATGCCGATCGCGATCATCGACGTGGTTTGCGCCGCGCTCGATATCGAGAAGAAGGATGTCGAGTACGATTACTTTGGCCTCAACCACTTTGGTTGGTTCACCTCGATCCGCCACAAGGGCGAGGAGGTCCTGCCGCAGCTGCGCGAGTACATCAAGGAGCACCAGATCCTGCTGCCCGACTCCTACCTCAAGGGCATGGGCTCGCTCATGGCAAAGAAGCCCGAGGAGGCCACCGACGAGCATCCCGAGCAGAACCGTCACACCAAGGGCAGCTGGTACTACGTCTGGAAGGGCGAGTACGAGATCATGGAGTGCTTCCCGGAGTACCTGCCCAACACGTACCTGAACTACTACCTGCAGCAGAAGGAGTTCGTCGAGCATTCCAACCCCGAGCGCACCCGTGCTAACGAGGTTGAGGAGACGCGTGAGAAGAACCTCTTCGACGGCATCGACCACTACGAGAAGACGGGCGAGATCGACGAGAGCACGTTCTATGCGGGCAGCCACGGCGACTGGATTGCCGACCTGGCCATCGCTCTGAAGAACGACACCAAGCAGCGTTTCCTGGTCATTTGCGAGAACAAGGGCGCTATCCCCAACATGCCCTACGACGCTATGGTCGAGCTGCCTGCCTACATTGGCAAGAACGGCCCCGAGGTCATCAGCCGTGACAACATTCCTCTGTTCCAGCAGGGCCTCATGATGCAGCAGCTGAACTCCGAGAAGCTCGTGGTCGAGGCTACGATCGAGGGTTCTTACGAGAAGGCGCTCAAGGCCTTTACGCTGAACAAGACCGTGCCGTCGATGAAGGTCGCCAAGGAGGTTCTCGACGACATGATCGAGGCCAACAAGGGTTACTGGCCCGAGCTTAAGTAAAAGCAACAGGGTCGCTGGCCGCATACCTGGAGCAATGCCCCGTCCACGTGATTGCGTGGGCGGGGCATTGTCGTTTGATAACGCGTTTTATCAAATATGGCATTTATCTGCGGTAATGTTCATTTTCACCGCTGATGGTGACATTTCATACCGCCTGCCGAACTGCGTGGAGACCTAACAACTTTTTAGGTCAGTGTTGTGCGTGTAGCAACTTCGCCCGGCCTCGCCTCCGGGCTGCCATGTGAGAGGGGATCTTATGGCTCGACTGCACGTAATGGAACGCAGCCACGCTCAGGCCGTTATGGACGACCTGCACGATGCGCTTGGACGCCGTCTGGCGGTGAGTTCGCTCGCCCCGTGCCCCGTTGAGTTTACGGCGGCGCTCGTCAACCTGTGCTCCACCCAGAGCTGCGGCAAGTGTACGCCCTGCCGTGTGGGCCTGAGCGCGCTGAGCGACCTGCTCGCCGATGTGCTCGAAGGGCGCGCCGATGAGTCCACGCTCAATCTGATCGAGCGCACGGCCCGCACCATCTACCTTTCGAGCGACTGCGCCATCGGTTACGAGGCCGGCGCCATGGCACTCACGGCTATCCGCGGTTTTCGCGACGATTTTGAGCACCACATCCGCGAGCACTCCTGTGGCTTTGACCGCGAGGCCCGCGTCCCGTGCGTCTCGGGCTGCCCGGCGCACGTCGACATTCCCGGGTACATTTCGCTGGTCGAGGCCGGCCGCTATGCCGATGCCGTCAAGGTCATCCGCAAGAACAACCCGCTGCCGCTCGTTTGCGGCCTGGTGTGCGAGCATCCCTGCGAGATGCACTGCCGTCGCGGCATGGTCGATGATCCCATGAACATCCTTGCCCTCAAGCGTTTTGCCGTTGAGCACAGCGACCTCAACGACCACAAACCGCATGTAGTGGACAACACTGGTAAGCGCGTCGCCGTGATCGGTGGCGGCCCGGCTGGCCTTTCCTGCGCCTACTACCTGGCCGTGATGGGTCATAAGGTGAACATCTTTGAGCAGCGCCACCACTTGGGCGGCATGCTACGCTACGGCATCCCCAGCTACCGTCTGCCGCGCGAGCGCCTGCAGGCCGAGATCGACTGGATCTTGAGCGCCGGCATCGACGTGGAACTCGACCACTCCGTCAATGGCGAGGAGCTTGCCCGCCTGCATGACGAGTTCGATGCCGTCTACCTGGCCATCGGTGCCCACAGCGATAAGAAGCTCGGCCTTCCGGGCGAAGAGGCGCTCGGCGTGGAGTCGGCCGTCAAGATGCTACGTGCCATCGGCGACGACGAACTGCCCGACCTGAGCGGTCAGCGCGTGTGCGTCATCGGCGGCGGCAACGTGGCCATGGACGT
>CAJMOM010000093.1:0-6329 GCA_905215005.1 uncultured bacterium
TGCTGCTCGTGCGCGACGGTCGTATCGTGGCTGACGGCCCTAAGGAGGCGCTGCTCACCAGTGAGACCATGAGCGGCCTGTTCGGCGTCCCCTTGGAAGTGGTGCGCACTCGCGATCGTTACAGCCTCGTGGACTGCTAGGTCGTGGACTGCTAGCGCTGCGCCGCATTTTCCTTCGAAGAGCTTCAATGAATTGTGTACGGCGCATCCTATGGTTGAGGTTCCCCCTTGCGTTTTCCTCCAAACCGTAGCACGGGGCGCCATTTTGGCAGCTGGATTCAACGTGAGCGACAGAAAGGGCGGTCGTGCTACGGTGTAATCTAGAGTTAACAAATAGTCACAAACAGCTGAACTGGGGAAACTCGAAAGTTGTCAAAGTTAGCAGAAGCAAACTCCGTAGCACAAGGCGGAATAATGTCGTATTGGCGGCAGCGCTGCGGCAAAAAGGGGCTCCGTGCTACGGATTGCGTTAGCGACGACACCAGCGCCAGCGTAAACAGAGAGAAAGGGGCCTGGATACGGGAGTATATCGGAACCGAAAATGGCGGAGGAGGAGGGATTCGAACCCTCGTGACCTTATACAGGCCAAACGGTTTTCGAGACCGCCGCATTCAACCACTCTGCCACCCCTCCGCGTGGGGTAAAAACAAAGCAGGCTCAAAGGCCTGCTTTGGAATTAACTGGCGGAGAGTCAGGGATTTGAACCCTGGAGACGCTTTTGACGCCTACACGATTTCCAATCGTGCTCCTTCGGCCACTCGGACAACTCTCCGTTAAATGCGAAAGTCAGTATACACGAGGAATCGCAAAGTGCAAACAGAAAAGTTGGCATTTTTTAAAACGCTTGGCCGCGCTTGGCGTTGCAGTGGGGTTTGAGGTGCCAAAAAACGGCTTCCGACCAGCGTGGTTGATCAACTCAATTGTTCAAAAGGGGTATTCATAAGCGACTTGGCAATGAATTTAAAAATCTTTGGTTGGTGCTGTGCGCCACTGGTATGCATTTTGCGACCACAGCCTTGTGCCCATCGACCTGCGGCTTGGCTCAGCTTGTCCCCGCGGCATCGTATCTTGTCCACAAATCCGTCAAGCTCTTGGTCGGCATTTGGTTGGAATGCGCATGAAACGTCGTGCGAGTATGGACATATGTGGAGGTCATGAGGTTGTAGCTGCATATTCTTGCGGCCTGGGAGGTTGAAAGATATTATTACCAAGTCTTTTCCTGCTTCAGGCGCACCTTCACGACCTGAAGCCACATTTGCCCAGAGGAGGTGACAATATGAAGGCTTATGAACTGCTGTTCTTTGTTGACCCGTCGCTCGACCCCGAGACTCGTCTCGCTGTTATGAAGCGTATCGATACCACGATCGCTGAGGGCGCTGGCAAGGTCGACTCCGTTGACGAGTGGGGCAAGCGCAAGCTCGCCTACGAGATCAACGACCTCACCGATGGTGACTACACCCTCATCAACTTCCACGCAGATCCTACCCAGATCGCCGAGCTTGATCGCGTCCTGCGCATCACCGACGCTGTGGTCCGCCACATGATCGTCCGTCGCGACGACCAGGAGTAAGACTGTCGTTTTGGACTGGGCTTGTGCCCCAAGAGGAAGTAGTGAGTTATGAGCATCAATCGAGTGAACATCACCGGTAACCTCACCCGTGATCCCGAGCTGCGCGCCACCGCCGGCGGAACCCAGGTTCTGTCCTTTGGCGTCGCCGTGAACGATCGTCGCCGCAACGCGCAGACTGGCGAGTGGGAGGACTATCCCAACTTTGTCGACTGCACCATGTTCGGCACCCGCGCCGAGGCCGTGAGCCGTTTCCTGGCAAAGGGAAACAAGGTCGCGATCGAGGGCAAGCTGCGCTACAGCTCTTGGGAGCGCGACGGCCAGCGCAGGAGCAAGCTTGAGGTCATCGTCGATGAGATCGAGTTTATGAGCTCCCGTGGTGGCCAGGGTGGCTACGATCAGGGCGGTTACGCCCCCGCAGCTCCCGCGCCCGCAGCACGTCCTGCCGCACCGGTGGCTACGCCGCCCGCGGTCGACGTCTACGATGAGGACATCCCGTTCTAAGGGTGTTCACCTATTTTTGAGTGAGAGGCGGCTTCGGTTCGCCGAAGTTGCCAAATGAAAGGTATTTTGACATGGCTAATGATTTTTCTGCACGTCAGCCGCGTCGTAAGTACTGCCAGTTCTGCAAGGAGAACACTGAGTTCATCGACTATAAGGACACTCAGCTTCTCCGTAAGTACATGACCGACCGTGGCAAGATCAAGCCCCGTCGCGTCACTGGCGCTTGCACGCAGCATCAGCATGACATCGCCAACGCCATCAAGCGCGCCCGCGAGATGGCTCTCCTGCCGTACACCGTCCCCGTGGTTTCCTCTCGTGGCAACCGCGACCGCGGCTAAGAAGGGAGACACATCATGAAGGTTATTCTTCTCGATGAGATCAAGGGCAAGGGCGGCGAGGGTGACGTCGTAGAGGTCGCTCAGGGTTACGCTGAGAACTTCCTGTTCCCCAAGAAGCTCGCTGTTGCCGCCACCAAGGGCAACCTCAAGCAGCTTGACGAGCGTCGCAACAACATCGCCAAGCGCGAGGCCGTCCGTCTGGCTACCGCCAACGAGACCAAGGCTGCCTTCGAGGGCAAGACGGTCACCGTTGACGTCAAGGTCGGCGACGAGGGCATCCTCTTTGGCTCCGTTACCGCCGCTATGATCGCTGACGCCATCAAGGCTCAGCTCGGTATGGACATCGACCGCAAGCGCGTCGAGCTCGGTAAGCCCATCAAGGTTGCCGGTGCCCACACCGTTGCCATCTCGCTGTACCGCGAGATCAAGGCCGAGGTTGTCGTTCTCGTCGGCGTTACCGCCGAGGAGCTCGCTGCCGAGGCTGAGGTCGAGGAGGCCGCTGAGGTCGCCGAGGCCGAGACCGCCGAGGTCGAGACTGAGGCTGCTGCCGAGTAGCATTTGCTGCAACGCAACAATCTTGTTCTAAGAAGGGCGCTCTGGGAAACCAGGGCGCCCTTTTGTTTTTTGCGCTGAGTGAGTGTCATGGTGAACATTGCGTCGAAGTCTTATATACAGGATCGTTCATCCGTTTGGTTCGGTGATGATTGCCGGCGCGCGGCGCGTTTTGGGACCGTGGCTGATACTATGGATGCTCGCAAGCGATATGAATGAGGATGCTCATGGCATATGACGATAGGGAGACCGGGCTGACGGTTGAGGACCGCGGCTCAAAGTTGGGTCTTCCCCAAAACCAAGATGCAGAGGCCAATGTACTGGCCGCTATGCTGCTATCGCCCGAGGTGGTCGAAGAGGCCCAGGTCGAGCTGCAGCCCGATGACTTCTACCGACCCATTCATAAGATCATCTATACCGCGATGGTCGATATGTACAACAGCCGCATTCCCATCGACTCCATCTCGCTGATCGATTACCTGCGAAGCATCAACAAGCTCGATGCCGTGGGCGGCGAAGCGTACATTTTGGAGTTGATGGGTCAGACCCTGTCGCTCGTCAACTGGCAGCACCATGCCGCCATCGTTCGCCGTGATTCGATGCTGCGTGAGCTGATCGGCGCCACCAACGAGATCAACGCGCTGGCCTATAACGCTCCCACCGATACCAAAGAGGTCGTGGAGCTAGCCGAGAGCAAACTGCTCAAGGTCACGGCGCGCGAGGTCAAGTCGAGCTACAAGACGCTGACCGAGTTTATGGTCGAGGCCTATAACGAGGCCGAGGAAGTGTGCCAGGCCGGTGGTCAGGCGGCGGGCGTGCCCACGGGCTTTCCGTCACTCGACCGTATGCTCATGGGCTTCCGCGAGGGCCAGCTCATCATTATCGGCGCCCGTCCTGCTGTAGGTAAGACGTCGTTCGCTCTGAACCTGGCGCTCAACGCCGCTGCTGCTGGCTATACCGTCGGCTTCTTCTCGCTGGAGATGTCGGGCAAGGAAATTGCCCAGCGTCTGATTTGCGCCTACGCCATGATTTCGATCAGTGACTTCCGCATGGGCCGCATTAGCCCCGAGCAGTGGGCCAATATCAACGAGGCCACGCAGACCTTGTCCAAGCTCGATATTCTGATTGACGATACGCCCGGCACCACAGTGACCGAGATCCGTGCCAAGAGCCGCCGCATGCTCCATAACAAGGAGAAGGCAATCATCATCCTGGACTACCTGCAGCTGGTGAGTCCTCCGCCGGGCCGTCGTTCCGAGAGCCGTACCGTCGAGGTTTCGGAGATGTCGCGTGGTCTGAAGATCATGGCCAAGGAGCTCAAGATCCCGCTCATCGCGCTGTCGCAGCTCTCACGTCAGGTCGAATCCCGTACCGGCAAGCGCCCGCAGCTTTCCGACCTTCGTGAATCGGGCTCCATCGAGCAGGACGCCGATATCGTTATGTTCTTGGACCGTTCCGCCGACGAGGCCGAGGCCTCGCGCGATGATCGACCCGACGAGGGCGTTACGCGTATCGTCGTGGCCAAGAACCGTTCGGGCCCGATCGGCGACGTCGACCTGATGTTCCTGCCGGCATCCACCAAGTTCTATGAGCTTGATGGGGCACATGCCGAGGAGTAGGACAGGCGCCCGTTGCACGGGTATACTGGGAATGTTTTGTGCTTCTGCGTGCCGGCGTGGCGCGTAGACAGTCCATGAATGTAAGGAGTAAACATGCCGTCAACCGTTTTGGTCGGTGCCCAGTGGGGCGATGAGGGCAAGGGTAAGATTTGCGACCTGGTCGCCGGCGACTTCGATGCCGTCGTGCGCTACTCGGGCGGCAACAACGCCGGTCACACCATCGTCGTCAACGGCAAGAAGTACGGCCTGCACCAGGTGCCTTCCGGCATCATGTATTCCGACCACGTGTCGGTGATCGGTAACGGCTGCGTCGTCAACCCCAAGGTTGTCCTTGAGGAGATCGACATGTTCGAGGCCGACGGCATCACCACCAAGAACCTCAAGATTAGCGGCAACGCGCATGTCATCATGCCGTACCACATCGATCTGGATGGCGCCTTTGAGCAGAAGCTCGGCAAGAAGAACATCGGTACCACCAAGCGCGGCATTGGTCCGTGCTATCAGGACAAGATGGCCCGCATTGGCCTGCGCATGCAGGACATGCTGGACGAGACGCTGTTCCGCGACAAGTTGGAGACCGCTCTCGCCCGCGTGAACCCCGAGCTCGAGCTCATCTACAACCTGCCCACCTACACCGTGGACCAGATTTGCGACGAGTACCTGCCGATGGCCGAGCGCCTGCGTCCCTACATCACCGAGACGAGCCTGCTGCTCAACAACATGATCGATGAGGGCAAGAACCTGCTGTTTGAGGGTGCCCAGGCGACGCTGCTCGACATCGACCACGGCACCTATCCGTACGTGACGTCTTCCAACTGCACCGCCGGCGGCGCCATTACCGGCTCCGGCGTCGGCATGAAGAACGTCGATCGCGTGCTGGGCGTCATGAAGGCTTATATCACCCGCGTCGGTTCGGGCCCCATGCCCACCGAGCTTTCCTATGAGTCCGAGGCCGGCCACACGCTGACCGAGGAGGGCTATGAGTACGGCGTGACCACCGGTCGTCGTCGTCGTTGCGGCTGGTTTGACGGCCCTATCGCCAACTATGCTTCGCGCGTCAACGGCCTCACCGACATCGCCGTGACCAAGCTCGACGTGCTTTCGGCCTTCGACACCATCAAGGTGTGCGTGGCCTACGACGTCGATGGCGAGCGCTACACGAGCGTGCCCGAGCATCAGGTGCGCTTTGAGCATGCCAAGCCCATCTACGAGGAGCTCCCTGGCTGGAAGTGCGACATCACCGGTTGCCGCAGCTTTGACGAGCTGCCGCAGGAGGCTCAGGACTACGTGGCGTTTATCGAGGATCTGGCACACACCCGCGTGACGTTCATTGGCGTTGGCGCTGGTCGCGAGCAGATCATCAACCGATTCTGGAAGTAATCGGGACTATTTGGTTATTGCGATATACCCCTTTGCAGCCCAAGCGGGCGGCCGAGGGGTATATTTGCTTGCAAAGGGCTCGCGCGGAGCGAGCCGTTAATCCATAGAGGAGGCACCCTTGAAGGCGGACACTCAAACCATCGACATCCTGTTGTTGGGCAGCGGCGGCCGTGAGCATGCTTTGGCAGCTAAGCTCGCAGCATCACCGCGCGCCGGCAAGCTCTACATTGCGCCGGGTAACGGCGGCACCGCGAGCTGCGGCGAGAACGTTGTTCTCGACGACTGCGATCCTGCGGCCGTGGCGGCGTTTGCGCAGAGCCACTGATGCGGACTCGTGGTAATTGGCCCCGAGGCTCCGCTCGTGGCGGGC
>CAJMOM010000094.1:0-6316 GCA_905215005.1 uncultured bacterium
CAGCAGCAGCGCGATGAGCGCGCCACCAACGGCGTGACCAGTGGTACCGCCGGGCAGCGGCACGTTGAACATCATGAGCAAAAAGGAGAACGCGGCGCAAATACCCAGGAAAGCCATGTGCTCGCGATCGAGCGTGGCGCGCACCTTCTTGATGCAGTGGACCCAAACGGGCACCATTGCCACCGCCATGACGGCATCGGTCTGCGGGGACAGATAATTATCTGGAATGTGCATATACGCCTCCCGGTTATCGGCGCGCGGAATTGCAGCGCCGTTTGAACCACGTTGTCGGTGTTACGCATCGACTGATTCGTAACACGCCGGCGGCTATCATAGCAAACCGGCGCGCCGCCAACAAAGCGACACGCCGTTTTGCAATACATATGTCACAGATGCGGAGCGCTGGCGGGCAGCAGCTCAGTCATGCCGTCGCCCGACGGCCCATGCCTCGGTCGCAAGCCCTAGCCGCGGACCTCGCCGTTTACGCCCTTGCACACCTTGGTGACGATCTTCTGGTGCGCCTTCTCGACCTCTTCGCTGGTGAGCGTGTGGTCGTCGGAGCGATACGTAAGTGCGAAGGCCATGGACTTCTTGCCCGCTCCGATGCGGACCGGATCGCGGTAGACGTCGAACAGGCGCACGCCCTCGAGCAGTTTGCCGCCGGCACTCGTAATACGACGCTCAAGATCCTCGCAGGTCACAGTGTTGTCGACCACGATAGCAAGGTCGTGCTCAACGGCAGGGTACTGCGAGAACTCGCGGTAGTTCTCCTGATTGCGGGCGCCCTTGATCAGCTTGTCCAGATCGAGCTCAAAGGCAACGACGACCTCATCGATGCCGCAGGCCTCGCGCGCCTCGGGGTGAATCTCGCCGACCCAGCCCAGCACGGTACCGCCCGAGAGCACCTCGGCAGCACGACCCGGCTGCAGGAAGGCATAGCTCTCGCCCTCGACGGGACGGAAGCGAACCTTCTCAATGCGCAGCTGGGCGAGCAGCTCCTCGACGATGCCCTTGCCAAAGAAGAAACGCAGCTTGCGGTACTTCATGTTCCAGGACTGCTCGCTCCACTGGCCCGAGAGCACGCCCGCGACGGACTTGGTCTCCTTGGGCAGGCTGGCATTCTCGCGACCGTGGAACAGACTGCCGACCTCGTACAGGTGCACGTTGGGCGTGCCGTGGGCCTCGTTATAGGCAACGGACTGCAGTAAGCCCGGCAGCAACGAGCGGCGCATCTCGGTCTGCTCGGCGACCAACGGGTTCATGAGCACCACGGGGCAGCCGCGGCCTTCGGTGGACATGCCGATCTTCTCCAGGTCGCCCGGGGCAGCAAAGCCAAAAGTCGTGGTCTCGTTGAGGCCGCAGGCGCGCAGGATCTCGCCGACCTTGCGGGTAAGCTTCTGCTCGCGCGTCAGACCGCCGATATGGTTCTTGGCAGCCGGAATGGTCGCCGTGACGCGACCCATGCCCCACAGGCGCAGGACCTCCTCGATCAGGTCGATCTCACGCGGCAGATCGGGACGGAAGCTCGGCGGCATGACCATAAAGTCCTCGCCGTCGCGCTCGACGATGCAGCCCAGGCGGGTGAGCGAGCGCTCGATAAAGTCGGGCTCGATGTCAGCACCGCAGATGGCGCGCACGCGGGCCAGGCGCAGCTTGATGCTGTCGATGGTCTTGGGCGCGGGGAACACGTCCACATAGCCGGGGGCGACCTCGCCGCCGGCTATCTCCTCGATGAGCGCGCACGTCACATTAGCGACGTCCACGCAGCCGGTCTCGTCGACCTGGCGCTCAAAGCGGATGGAGGCGTCGGAGATCAGCGACAGATCGCGGCTGGTGTGCGAGGTGCGACCGGCGTTGAAGCAGGCGCTCTCGACCATCACGTCAACGGTATCGTCCTCGATCTCGGAATCCATGCCGCCCATGACACCGGCCAGCGCCACGGGACGCTCGCCGTCGGTGATGAGGCCCATGCCGGCGTCGAGCACGCGCTCCTCGCCGTCGAGCGTCGTGAACTTCTCGTTCTGCTGGGCGGCGCGAACCACCACACGACGGTGGCCATCGCGCTCGGCAAAGGTGTCCAGGTCAAAGGCGTGCAGCGGCTGACCGGTGAGCATCATCACATAGTTGGTGATGTCGACTATGTTGTTGTGCGGGCGCACGCCCAAGGCGTTAAGGCGCTTGACCATCCAGTCGGGCGACGGGCCGACCTTGACGTTGCGCACGATGCGGGCAACGTAGCGGTCGCACAGGCCCTCGTCGGCAATCTCGACGGAAAGCTCGTCGTCGGTCGCGCGGCCGGTCTCAGCCTTGATGGCGGGCAGCTCAACGTGGAAATCGCGGTCGAAGATGGCGCCGGTCTCGCGGGCCATGCCGATCATGGACAGGCAGTCGGGGCGGTTGGGCGTGATCTCGCAGTCGAGCACGGTGTCGCTCGAGCCCACATACTCGGCAAACGGCATGCCACAGGGCGTATCCTCGGGCAGGATCATAATGCCGGAGTGGTCGCCGCCCAGACCGAGCTCGCGCGCGGAGCAGTTCATGCCCATGGACACGACGCCGCGAAGCTTGCTCTTCTTGATCTTGACGTCGCCGGGCAGAACTGCGCCGATCATGGCCGTGACGATGTGGTCGCCGGCCTCAAAGTTCTGCGCGCCGCAGACGATCTGCAGCGGAGCGGGATTGCCGTCGGGGTCGAGGTTCTTGTCGCCCACGTCGACCGAGCACACATACATGTGGTCGCTATCGGGGTGCGGGGTCTTGGTGAGCACCTTGGCGGTCACCACGTGGTCGAAGGACTCGCCCACGGTGTCGATCGCCTCGACCTCGGTACCGGTACGGATATATTCGTCCGAAAGGGTCTTGGGATCCTCCGGAATATCGATCATGGTCTTGAGCCAGTCGTAAGAAACGCGCATGTAGCTCTCCTAGTTCTTAATCTCCGCATAGGGAGGAAATATCAAATGAAGACGTTCACCTTAGGGTTGTCCAGGTGCCCCAGGTTGGCGTGAAAGAGGAGCGACGCGTACTAAAGGTACGCGAGCGACGGTTTGAACGCCAAGATGGGGTGCCTGGGCAAGCCTAAAATTGGTTCAAGAAGCGCATGTCACCAGTCATCAACGTGCGCAGGTCGGGCAGGTCGTAGCGCAGGGCCGCGACGCGCTCGGCGCCAATACCAAAGGCGAAGCCGGTGTACTTCTCGGGGTCGATGCCGCAGTTGATCAGGACGTTGGGGTCGACCATGCCGCAGCCCAGGATCTCGATCCAGCCGCTGTGCTTGCAGAAGTTGCAGCCCTTGCCGCCGCAGACGTGGCAGCTCACGTCCACCTCGCAGGAAGGCTCGGTGAAGGGGAAGAAATGCGGGCGGTAGCGCGTCTTGCGGTCCTCGCCAAACATGCACTTAACAAAGTAGTCGAGCGTGCCCTTAAGATCGCCAAAGGTGATGCCCTCGTCGACGACCAGGCCCTCAATCTGGTTGAACTGCGGCAGGTGGCAAGCGTCGGCCGTATCGGGACGGTAGACGGTGCCCGGGCAGATCATGTAGATGGGCGGCTTTTGCGACTCCATGGTGTGAATCTGCACTCCCGAGGTCTGGGTGCGCAGCAGCACGTCGGACTCGCCGTGGGCGTGAGCCTCGGGATGCGCGACGCTGCCGGGGTTGTTGTCGACCACATAGAACGTGTCGCGAGCCGAGCGGCTCGGGTGATCCATGGGCGCGTTGAGCGCGGTGAAGTTGTAGTAGGAGGTATCGACCATGGGACCGGACTCGACGGTGTAGCCGATGCCGCAGAAGATGTCCTCGGCCTCCTCGATGATCTGCTTGATCAGGTGCTGGTGGCCGATCTGCGGACGGATGCCCGGCAGCGTGATGTCGACAGCCTCGTGCTCGAGCGCGTGCTTGAGGGCGGCGGCCTTCATCTCGGTAGTGCGCTCGTCGAGCATGCCCTCGATCAGCTGGCGCATCTCGTTGGCGCGCTTGCCCATCACGGGACGGTCCTCGGGGGCGAGCTTGCCCATCATGCGCATCAGGCCGGTGATGCGGCCCTTGCGACCGAGCAGCTCAACGCGTGCAGCCTCGAGCTTGGCGGCGTCGTCGGCGCCTGCAACGAGCTCCTTGGCCTCTTCCTCGAGTTTGACCAGATCATCAATCAGACTCATGTCTTCCCTTTCGTCTCTCGCGTTCCCCGCTTGCCGAGGCGGCTGCCGCCGTCTGACGTTGCGAAAACGCGGCCCGGTTCGGTAACAAAAAACCGCCCTCGGGCATGTGCATTGCCCAAGGACGGTTGAATTCCGCGGTACCACCTTGTTTGACCCAGCGGATGTCTGGCCCGCCGCGCCCACTCTTTGCCCCTTGTCGCGAGGCTCACGGCTTCCCTACTGGGGCTTCGCCACCGCTGGCCGCGTGCCCGTTGAGGTTGCTGCTCGGGAGTGAACGCTTGGCCCTTGCCACCGCAGGAAGGCTTGCAGCCCATGACCTTCCCTCTCTTGCCGGCGACGCGACGGGCAAAACCCTCTCCGTCAACGCATTGGGCTATAGGATAACACATTTCGCGAGCGCATCGCCGCGTTCCGTTTTATTCGCGCTGGGTACAAGGCAGGTAGCTGTGCAAACTGGCCGCGCACCCGCTTGCGGCGCTCGGCCTGCGAGATTAAGGATACGGTATGGGAAAGAAACTCGATAAGAAGGCCAAGGCCGCCGTGGCAAAGGCCGCCAAGGGCGTCAAGGCCGCTAAAGTCGACAAGGCCGTCAAAAAGTTCCGCAAACTCGAGGGCAAGCTGTGGACTCGCGAGTATCTGCTCAAGATTGCCGAGTTCGATGGAGCGACCATTGCTCCCGTCAACGGTGCCGCCGCCCGTGCCGACGCCATGGGCACCCTTGCCGGCGAGCACCATAAGCTCCTGACCAGCGAAAAGTCTGTCGAACTCGTGCACTCGCTGGCACGCGAGACCGTCGCGGGCGGAAAGATCGACGACCCGCAGCTGCTCGATGAGATTCGCGTGCTCGGCCGCGACCAGCGCGAAGCGAGCGTCATTCCCACCGAGGAAGCCGAGGCCTGGACCAGGCTCACCTGCGAGGCCGATGCCGTGTGGCACAAGGCCAAGACGGCCAATGACTGGGCGAGCTTTGAGCCCTATGTAGACAGAATCGTCGCTCAGCTTAAGCATCAGGCCGAGCTCATGGACCCCAAGCGCGACCCATACGATGTTTGGCTCGACCAGTACGAGCGCGGCCTTTCCGCCAAGAGCTTCAATGCGTTTTGCGATGAGGTCAAGGCGACGGTCGTGCCGCTCGTGCACGCCATCGGCGAGCGCGGCCAGCAGCCCGATGCCGACTTTTTGCACGCCCGCGTGCCCGAGGCCGCCCAGCGCGCCATGAGCTTCGACCTTATGAAGCTTGTCGGCCTGAACCTGGACGACACCACGCTTGCCTTTACCGAGCACCCGTTTAGCGAGGGCTTTGCCGTGGGTGACGCGCGCATCGCGACACACATCTACGAGGACGATTGCATCTCCAACGTCTACAGCATCATCCACGAGGCGGGACACGCCATGTACGAGCTGGGCGTCAATCCTGCCTATGCGCGCACCTGTCTTGAGGGTGGCACCTCCATGGGCATCCACGAAAGCCAGAGCCGCTTTTTCGAGAACACCGTGGGTCGCAGCCGCGCCTTTATGGGACCGCTGCTCGAGGTGCTGCGCCGCCACGCACCCGAGGTCTACGGCGACGTCGACGAGGACACGCTCTACCGCGCCGTGAACATCGCGCAGCCGTCGTTGATCCGCACCGAGGCCGATGAGCTCACCTATCCGCTGCACGTTATGGTGCGCTACGAGATCGAGCGCATGCTGTTTGCCGGCGAGGCCACGGCCAAGGACATCCCCGCGCTTTGGAACCGCTTCATGGGTGAGTACCTGGGCATTCCCGTTCCCGACGACACGCACGGCTGCCTACAGGATACGCACTGGAGCGGCGGCTCGTTTGGCTACTTCCCCACGTATGCGCTGGGCAGTGCCTACGATGCCATGTTTGTGCCGGCCATGTGCCGCGACGGTGTCGACCTCAACGGCGCCTGTGCGAGCGGCGACCTGACACCCGTCCGCGCCTGGCTGGGCGAGCACATTTGGCAGTGGGGCCGCGCCAAGGACGCGCCGGAGCTCATCAAGGGCGCCTGCGGCATGGACTTTGACGCCCGCTACTACTGCAGCTACCTGCAGGACAAGTTCACCACGCTGTACCAACTGTAAGGATTGACCAGCACGCCATCGCCAACCATGTTGACACCGATGTCTTGGCAACGTCAGCGAAAACGACCCTAAG